>JAEUSS010000264.1 GCA_016788685.1 Prolixibacteraceae bacterium
GGGCATTTTTGCCGTCTTCAGCCTGAATAAACTGCACAAACGGTCGCACATTGTCTTTTCGGCCTTATGGGTTTTTCTGATCTACTCCATTGTCTACATCGCCATGGCCATGGTTCAGGAGGGAAGCCTGAAAACCATCAACTGGAATGCACTGAAATGGTTCGGGCTCAGCAGTTTCTTTATTTTCATCACCTATCCGATGATTTATATTTTTGAAAAGATTTTCGGATTTGTATCCGATGTTACCCTGATTGAGCTTTCGGATACTAACCAGCCCTTGCTGCGCAAGCTGGCCGAAGAGGCTCCCGGCACTTTTCAGCACTCCATACAGGTAGCCAACCTGGCCGAAGCTGTTATCCACCGCATTGGCGGAAATCCTTTTCTGGTCAGGGCCGGGGCATTATACCACGACATTGGAAAAACATCTGATCCTGAGTTTTTTATCGAAAACCAGGCACTTGGAATGAATCCGCACGACCAGATTGATCATCTGGAAAGTGCAAAAATCATCATCGACCATGTAGCCAACGGCGTGCGGCTGGCCCGGAAACACGGCCTGCCCGAAATTCTGATCTCGTTTATTACCACGCATCACGGAACAACCCAGGCCAATTATTTTTACAAAATGTACCAGAAAGAACATCCGGAAGACGAAGTCAGCCGCGGATCATTTTCATATCCTGGACCATTGCCTCAGGACAAAGAAACTGCCGTACTGATGCTTACCGATGGCATTGAAGCCGCAGCCCGCAGCCTGAAAGAGAAATCGGTTGATACACTCCGTGATATGATTGATTACATGGTTGAACAGAAAATAAAAGCCAACCAACTGAGCAACTCCGATCTGACATTCAGGGACATTACCATACTGAAAAGCACTTTACTCGAAAAGCTGGTCAACATTTATCACGTCCGGATCGAGTATCCCAAATAAACCCCTGAACTGACATTTTTAAGAACAGAATAAGCTAAATCGCCTTTTATGACTCAACATTTTTACAGCAGCATCGCCAATTTCTACCAGCATATTTTCCCTTTCAACCCGGCGCAAATCGAATTCTTAAGACATGTTCTCCCCTACAACGGAGCAAAAGTACTGGATGTAGGGTGTGCTATCGGCGATTTGTCATTTGCCCTGACCCATTTTGGTTTTCCAACCTGGGGATTTGATTTCGATGCCCAGATGATTGAAATAGCAAAAAATGCCAAACAGGAAGATTCGATGTTTCCGGTATTTGAACAACTTGACATGCGACTGACCGGCGACCGCTATCCGGAATCCTATTTTAACACGGTGATCTGTTTCGGGAATACACTGGTACATTTGCTTTCCGACGATGATATCATGCAGTTTACACAAGCCGCATACAAAGTCCTTGCTCCGGAAGGAAAGCTCACCATCCAGATCCTGAACTACCAGTACATTCTGGATCAGCAAATCAAGACTCTGCCGCTGATTGACAATGAACACCTGCGGTTTGAACGGAATTATGAATTTGCCGGAAACTCCGGCCTGATCGACTTCAAAACCAGACTGACAATAAAATCAACAGGGCAGGAAATTGAAAATTCGGTTAAATTATATGCTATCGGACGGGCAAAACTTCAGGAATTACTGGAAAGATCCGGATTCGGGGCGTTCGAATTCTTCGGAAATTTTAACCGGGATCAACTGACAGAAAACAGCTTGCCCTTAATTGTAACCTGCCGGAAAGCAAAGTGAATTCAGGATCTGAAGAAAGTCAAATAAAACCGAACGGAAGACATAAGCAGCGGAATTCCCATGGTTACATACATGAGTGAAAGGTATTCAGCAGAAATAACTTCCGTTTTGCGGAGCGTGATGCCAAGCGTAATCATTGTAAACATCATCAGGTAACTTCTCAGGTTAAAAAACGAAAAGATACACGGCCTGCTGACGGGCAAATTCACAATCCGGAGCACATGTTTGGACGAAATGCGGTTAAACAAAAGCCTGAAAAACAGCAACCCGCCAATCACTCCAGCCATCAGTTTTATTCCCCGGTGAGACGGCAGCGTGGCGTTGAACATTAACCCCCGGAACAATAACATGCTGCCGGCAAAAGTCCAGACCAATGCCGCAACTATAAACAAGTAATGTTTCGATACCCGGGGAGTGAGATCATTCAGATGCATTTTCCGGAATTTTAATTGGCAAAGGAAAGAAATTTTCGATACAAAAAGATGAGCATTAATCGGTAACAAGCAAACCCCGGCGAGATAACAATCCTGAAATGCGGGGTCAATCTTCGGAATAATGAGCAGAAACAATATTGCAGACACCCCGGACTCGGTTAGCATTAGTTTCATATTCGTATTTTTTTCGACAAAACGCCACCAATTTTTAAATAAAATTGTGATCTTTGTCATGCTTTCGAAGTACAAAAAACCAAAATGCAGATATCACTTAAAACCATACAGCATGTTTAAAATCCAGACTTTAAACAAGATCGATCCGGAAGGATTGAAAATATTTCCTCTTGATAAATACGAAATTGCCAGTGAATTTTCCAATCCGGATGCCATTATTGTCCGCAGTCAGAAAATGCACGACATGGAACTTCCCTCAAAGCTGTTAGCCATTGCACGTGCCGGAGCCGGAGTTAACAACATCCCGATTGAAAAATGCACCGAAAAAGGGATTGTAGTTTACAATACCCCCGGAGCCAACGCTCATGCAGTTAAGGAAATTGTAATCGCCGGAATGTTACTCGCGTCGCGTGACATTGCAGGATCAATCGAATGGGCCAAAACCCTGAAAGGAAAAGGAGAAGAAGTGACTCCGCTGGTTGAGAAAGGTAAAAACAACTTCGGAGGAACAGAAATCAGAGGCAAAACCCTGGCAGTTATCGGTCTGGGCGCTATCGGAGTTCTGGTTGCCAATGCTGCCCAGGCACTTGGCATGAATGTATTGGGTTACGACCCCTACATCTCGGTTACACATGCATGGAAATTGAGCCGCAATGTAAAAAAAGCTGACGGCCTTGAATCCTTACTGGCCAATGCTGATTTTGTCACACTTCAAATCCCGTTAATGCCCGACACCAAAGGATTCATCAACAAAGAAAAACTGAAGATGATGAAAAACGGGGTGAAAATCCTCAATTTTGCCCGCGGGGGACTGGTAAACAACCAGGACATTATTGAAGCTATCGCTTCAGGAAAAGTCAGCAAGTATGTTACCGACTTCCCGGAAGACGAATTGATCGATGTTAAAAATATTATTGCCATACCGCACCTTGGAGCTTCAACCGAAGAATCTGAAACCAATTGTGCAATAATGGCTGTCAACCAGATTATCGATTACCTCGAAAACGGCAACATTGTGAATTCTGTCAATTTTCCATCGGCGGAAATGGAACGGAACGGCGGAACACGTATCGTGGTGGCCAACAAAAATATCCCCAAAATGGTCAGCCAGATTTCATCTTTGCTGGCGCACGAAGGCCTCAACATTTCAAACATGCTGAACCGTAACAAAGCGGAAATTGCCTATAACATTATTGATATCGACGGCACTGTTCCGGAAGAAATTAAAGACATGATCTCATCCATTGAGGGAGTAATAATGGTTCGGATACTTCCTCCGAAATAAATTATTTTTTAGCTTTAATCATCAAAATGCCCGGTAAGTTTAGTGTAATTACTATATTTGCCGGGCATTTATCTTGTATATACAAGTTGTATTCTATTATTTTCAGTGCACGGTTGTAAGGATAACCCGCAGACTAAAATTAATTCATTCAAAATTATAACAATGGGAAAAAATCTGGTAACGAAAGCCGCTGACAATGTGCGAATTCTGTCGGCTGCTATGGTTGAAAAAGCTAAATCCGGTCATCCGGGAGGCGCAATGGGTGGCGCAGACTTTATTACGGTTCTGTACTCCGAATTCATGAATTATGATCCAAGCGATATGACATGGATAAACCGCGACCGCTTCTTCCTCGATCCGGGACACATGTCGCCCATGCTGTATTCGATTTTAGCTATGAACGGCAATTATACCATGGACGAACTGGCCAGTTTCCGTCAGTGGGGCAGCCCAACCCCAGGCCATCCGGAAGTGGATCCGTTGCGGGGAGTTGAAAATACTTCAGGACCACTCGGACAGGGACATGTAATGGCAGTCGGTGCTGCTATTGCCGAACGTTTTATGGTTGAGCGTTTTGGTGAATGGATGGCTCACAAAACCTATACATTCATCTCCGATGGCGGTGTTCAGGAAGAAATTTCGCAGGGAGCCGGACGTATTGCCGGATTTCTTGGCCTGAACAACCTGATCATGTTCTATGATTCGAACGACATACAACTTTCGACCGAAACCAAAGAAGTTACCCACGAAGATACCGCAAAAAAATACGAAGCATGGGGCTGGAAAGTCATTACCATTGACGGAAATGATGCGGAACAGATACGCACTGCTCTGAAAGAGGCCAATGCCGAAAAAGAAAAACCAACCCTGATTATCGGTAAAACCATTATGGGACTGGGAGCACTCAAGGCCGACGGAACCAGCTTCGAACGCCAATGTGCCACTCACGGAATGCCTTTGGGCGAAGCCGGCGCTTCGTTTGAGAAAACTATCGAAAAATTGGGCGGTGATCCGAAGAACCCGTTTGTAATTTTTGACGACGTTCAGGCTTTGTTCGACCAACGTAAAAAAGAACTGATTGCCGCAGCTGCCCAAAAGAAAGCAGCGCAACAGGCCTGGGAAAAAGCGAATCCGGAACTGGCTGCCAAACTGGCTAAATTCTACAGCAAAGAAGCCCCGGATTTTGATTTCGGCAAAATTGAGCAAAAAGCCGGTATCGCCACCCGTGCCGCTTCAAGTACTGTTTTGGCTGCCTTTGCCGGAGAAATTGAAAACATGGTGGTTTCGTCCGCCGACCTTTCAAACTCCGATAAAACCGATGGGTTCCTGAAAAAGACCAAAGCATTCACCAAGGGAGATTTCTCCGGATCATTCCTTCAGGCCGGAGTTTGTGAGTTAACCATGGCTTGTATTATGAACGGAATGGCCCTGCACGGCGGTATTATACCGGTTTGCGGAACATTCTTTGTATTCTCTGACTACATGAAACCTGCAGTTCGCATGGCCGCACTGATGCAACTGCCGGTAAAATATGTCTGGACTCACGATGCTTTCCGCGTTGGAGAAGACGGACCAACTCACCAACCTGTTGAACAGGAAGCTCAGATACGCCTGATGGAAAAACTTAAAAACCATCACGGGAAAAACTCGATGCTGGTACTTCGTCCGGCCGACGCCGAAGAAGCTACTGTTGCCTGGAAACTGGCTCTTGAAAATACCGACACGCCCACTGCGTTGATTTTATCGCGTCAGAACATCAAAAACCTTCCGGCAAAGACTAGTCGTTATGCCGAAGCACTGCAGGCAGCAAAAGGAGCTTACCTTATTGCTGACACCGAAGGAACTCCGGATGTAATTTTGCTGGCCAGCGGATCAGAAGTTGCTTCGCTGGTTGACGGCGCTGCTTTGCTTGAAAAAGAAGGCATCAAATGCCGCATTGTTTCGGTCCCTTCTGAAGGGTTATTCCGCAGCCAGAGCAAAGACTACCAACAGAGCATATTGCCTGCAGGAGTAAAGAAATTCGGACTGCCAGCAGGCTTACCCGTTAATCTGGAAGGCCTGGTTGGCGCCGATGGCAAAGTATTTGGACTTGAATCATTCGGATTCTCTGCGCCATATACGGTTCTGGACGAAAAACTTGGATTCACTCCTGAAAATGTTTACAACCAGGTGAAACAAATTCTGGCTTAAGAACACGAAGATTCATCAATAAACAAAGAAGGCGGCCCGATTGGAGCCGCCTTCTTTGTTTACGAAAAATGTCTGGTCCTGAAATAGCGTTACACAAAAAGTAACACTATGAAAGAAGAAATTATCAAAGAGTACATTAAGCGCAGTCAGAAGGATTATTCGATGTCCTTCAAACTTGGTGTAGTTCATGAAG
>JAEUSS010000278.1 GCA_016788685.1 Prolixibacteraceae bacterium
TCCGCATTGGAGCCAGCCGCCTGGCCAACAACCTGCTCGAAGAAATTACCGGCAGCGCCACAAAACATTTTTAGGACCAAGCTGTTTTACTTCAAAACTGAAAAATTCAATTTAAACACTCATTATGGCACAAATTACATTAAAAGGAAACGCTATTCAAACCATAGGCGAACTTCCGGCAAAAGGAACAAAAGCTCCTGATTTCGAATTGATTAAAAACGATTTATCCAAAGTGTCGCTGAAAGATTTCGCCGGACAGCGACTGGTTCTCAATATTTTCCCAAGTCTGGATACCGGTACCTGCGCTGCTTCGGTCCGTCAGTTCAACAAACTGGCTGCTGATCTGGAAAACACCAAAGTGCTTTGCATTTCGCGCGATTTACCTTTTGCCCAGGCCCGTTTCTGCGGAACAGAAGGTATCTCCAACGCAATCACTGTTTCAGATTTTGTAACCGGAAAATTCGGTAAAGATTATCAGCTCGAAATTACAACCGGCCCGCTGGCAAACTTGCATTCGCGTTCGGTGGTTGTGCTCGACGAAAACCACAAGGTTGTTTACAGTCAGCAAGTTCCTGAAATTGTGGATGAACCCAATTATGACGCAGCTTTGGCTTCATTAAAATAGAAAGTTAAACATCTTGATTATAAATTTTGAAAGCTGCCGGCCTTGTGTTGGCAGCTTTTTTTGTTTCCGATGAAAAACAACGGCGGCTTTTCAATCTTTATTTGTTGATCATTTATATCACTGAGCCTCAACAATAATTTCGTCAGGAATGTTTAAATGGAAAATTACAACTATGCACCCTGTTCTAAAGGAAAATATCCGGGAAATAGGTAAACCGTATTCCGACCTTCATTTTTTACTGCAGTGTTTTGCCGAAGTTCTCGAAGCCAATAACGAAAAAGAACTTGTAAGTTTTATTCCCTGGCTTACTGCACAGGTCTCAGCTCCAAAAACAGAACACGAGCAGAAAACCATTCACCTGTATTCCATTTGCTTCCAACTGCTTAATCTGTGCGAAGTGAACTGGGCGGTTCAGAGCCGGCGAAAAAAACAGCAATCAATGGGTTCTCAGAGTGTCAATGGAAGCTGGGCACATACCTTTTCGGAATTGAAGGCATCGGGCATTCCGCCTGAAAAAATTGTTGCGGCACTTTCGCAGCTGGAGATTGAACCGGTAATGACCGCTCATCCAACCGAAGCCAAACGAACTGTCGTACTGAAATATTACCGCGAATTATATCTGCAACTGGTCATGCTCGAGAACTCGGTTTACACCATCCTCGAACGCGAGCAGATCCGGTCGGCTATTAAAGAATTGCTAACCCGCCTTTGGTTCATCGACGATATTTACCTCGAAAAACCCCAGGTCGAAACCGAACTGGAGAACGTTTTACACTACCTCACCAAAGTTTTTCCCGATGTGTTTGAATTGCACGACCGAACCTTGGCTCAAGCCTGGAACGAAGCTGGATTTGAACCGGAATCGTTGCAAAATTACCGCTCAATGCCCAAAGTCAGCCTGGGTTCGTGGGTTGGCGGCGACCGCGACGGACATCCTTTGGTAACTCCGGAAATTACCCGATATACCTTGCTGCGTCTTCGGACTGAAGCGTTGAATTTAGCCAGTCAGCGACTAAATTCACTGGCCGAAAGCCTAAGTATTTACACTGCTGAAAATACTCTGACAGCAGAAATCCGGAAACGAAAATCAGCGCTCGAAAAACAGATCCCTGATATTTCAGAAAACATCCAGTTCAGTTCGGCATCGCGCGAGCCATTCAGGCAATTTGTGCTCCTTTTAATTGAAAAACTACCGGTGAGACAAAACCTTTCAGGAGCAAATATCAAGCTGGTATCCAACGAATGGAGCTATTCCAATTCGGGCCAGTTAATCAACGATCTGGAAATGTTGCTTCGTGCACTCTCCGAGTGGGGAGCTCCCATGCTGGCCATCAACGAAGTAAACAAAGCGTTGCGTTTTGTGCAGAGTTTTGGATTTCACCTTGCGCATCTGGATATCCGCCAAAACAGCGAATTTTACCGAAAAGCGTTTCTTGGTCTTGTAGAAGATGTTGAATCATTCGGTTTGTCCCTGAATGCCGATGGTTCACCAGACAAGAGCCTGCTGCTTCAGGAGCTAAACCTCTACCGCCCTTTTACACACAGCTACTCCGGAATTGTTCCTGAAACAGGCAACGCATTGGGTTACCTCGGCGTTTTGGCCGACCATATCCGGAAATACGGCACCAATGCGCTGGGATCGATGATTGTCAGTATGACCAGGAAAGTAGACGATCTGTTCACCTTTTACCTGCTCGCCCGTGAAGCCGGCCTGTACCTGAAAACCGAATCAGGACCAGCCTGTCAGTTGCCGGTTGTCCCGCTGTTTGAAACCATCGACGATTTACATCGTGCACCGGCCATTCTCGACGAGTTTCTGGCCCATCCGGTTACCCGAAACACTCTTCTGTTACAGGCTCAGCGCAAAGGATATTCAAAGCCTGTGGCCGAAGTCATGATTGGTTACAGCGACAGCAATAAAGACGGCGGTATTTTGTCGAGCCTCTGGCACTTGTACGAAGCGCAGTACGAACTGGCCAAAATCGGGCAGAAACACCATACAGACATCCGCTTTTTCCACGGCAAAGGAGGCAGCATCAGTCGCGGCGCCGGCCCCATTCACTGGTTCCTGAAAAGTCTCCCGCCGGAATCTCTGTACGGCAAACTGCGGCTCACCGAACAAGGAGAAACCATCGAGCGAAAATACGCCAATAAGGTCAATGCGGCGTTCAACCTGGAATTGTTAACTTCAGGAGCCTTGCGAAACACCTTGCTGAACACCCACCATTCTGATTCAGAATTGTTTGAACTGGTCGGGTTTATGGCACACGAAAGTTTTACAACCTACAATGCGCTTACCCGCCACCCCAGCTTCATCCGGTTTTTCGAACAGGCCACGCCCATCGACGTCATTGAAACCAGCAAAATAGGCTCCCGTCCGTCGCGCCGGACGAACCGGCGCACCCTGGCCGATCTGCGGGCTATTCCCTGGGTTTTCAGCTGGACACAGAGCCGCGCAAACATTACAAGCTGGTATGGAGTTGGCAGTACATTGCAACTGCTGAAAAAGCAGTACCCCGAAAAATATACTTTGTTAAAACAATTGCTAGCTTCGCACCCGTTACTTCGGTATATTTTAACCAATGTTGATTCGGGCCTGGCAGCAACCGATCCTGAAATCATTAAGCTTTATGCTTCATTGATTGAAGAAGACCAAATCAGAAATGACATTTTGCCGATGATTTTAACCGAGTTTCAACTCACCAAAAGCCTGTTAGCTGAACTGCTCGAAAAGCCCTTTGAGGAAAGAAGAAAAAACCATTATTACTCGACACGGCTGAGAGCTGTGGCCTTAGACTTAATGCATCAGGTGCAGGTAAACACCTTGCTCCACTGGCGAAATGAAAAACACACCGAAGAACCTGCGCTGGCCAGTCAACAGAACATTACCTTACTCAAAACCATAAATGCTGTAGCCAATGCACTCGGTTCAACCGGATAACAACAGAAAAGTCATTTTATTTATATTCAAACATTTATGCAAAAGATAATCAGTAAATATTTTGATGAATTCTCAACCATGTCGGAAGCGTCGCACAACGCTGTGATTGAAATTGCCGACCGCGAAGGAATCGAAATGAATAAAATTATTGTAGCCACCTCGTTTTGTTTTGACGAACTTAATCACCTGCAAACCAAAATGAATCTCCCGGCACCACAGGGAACCTTCATTATGGGCGGGCTGGCAGGCTACCCGTTTGTTGGCGACATTGGTCTCACGGCTTTTGCCGACCACATTCCAGACGGAGGCGCAGCTTTGTTTATCTTCGGGTCACACATCGGGATATCCAGAACCGGAGAAGTCGGAAAAATAAAACGCGTTGGACAGCACCGGCATACCAATACCTGCGGCGCTTTAATGAAAGTTCAGGATCATATTCTATCTTCCGGAATACACGAGATTGACCCCGCAGATTATTCTGAATTTCAAACCGAATTCCTTGCGCTCCGGCTGCTGCCAATGGCCTCTGAAATCCGGAAAGCCGAAGTCCCGATCCTGAAAACCACTCATTTGGTTTACGATGAAATTGAAAACGAAATCTTGAAACTGATCATCAACAACAAGATCCTGCAAACCGATTTCCCGGTTTACATCCTGGGCGGAATTGTCATCAATACGGACGAAACTTTGCCCAACTATTTTTCGCAGAAGGTATTCCGGAAGGTGAGATAGTTCTTTATTTCTTCCTTGTAGTCGTGTAATTTACCAGTTCGATCAGCGCGGCTCTCGATTCGCTTTCAGGAAATTCCATGATTCCGGCGATGGCTTTTTCACGGAATTCGTTCATTTTTTGTGCAGCATATTCCAGCCCGCCGCGGCTTACAACCAAATCGACCAGCTCTTTCACTTTAGCCTGGTTCTTGTTTTTACGCTTGATTAAGCGCAGAATGCGGCTGCGTTCGCCCGATTCGCAATTGTTCAGTACGTACAATAAGGGCAGGGTAATTTTCTTCTCCTTGATGTCGTTTCCGGTAGGTTTCCCGAGCAATCCTTTGCTTTGGTAGTCGAAAATATCATCTTTGATCTGGAAAGCAATTCCGACATCCAACCCGATCCGGAACATTTTTTCGACCACCTCATCTTCTTTGGTAACCGATGCAGCGCCGATGGCCATGCTGGTTGCAATCAGCGAAGCGGTCTTTTTCCGGATTATTTCGTAATAGGTTTCGTTGTCGATATCCAGTTTCCGGCTTTTGCGCATTTGCAGGATTTCGCCTTCACTCATGTCTTTCACCGCACGTGAGATCAGGTGCAGGAAGCGGTATTCTTTTTGGTCGAGCGTATTGAGGAAACCGCGGGCCAGAATGAAATCGCCAACCAGAACGGCTATCTTATTTTTCCACAAAGCATTGATAGAGAAACTCCCGCGCCGCTCGTACGATTCGTCAACCACATCGTCGTGCAGCAAGGTTGCCGTGTGCAGCAGTTCGATGGAAGAGGCCGCCAGGTGGGTTGTTTCATTGAATCCGCCACACATTTTGGCTGACAGAAAAACGAACATCGGGCGCATTTGCTTTCCCTTTTTCCGGAGTACATAACGAATGATGATCCGAAGAAGAGGAATATCGCTTTTAATGGCTTCTTTGAAGTAATTTTCGAAACTTTTGAGTTCTTCCTGTATCGGCGATTGTATAATATCCAAAGAGGTCATTCAGGCTTTTTTTGAGTGTTTCAAAATTAAAAAATATATTGA
>JAEUSS010000312.1 GCA_016788685.1 Prolixibacteraceae bacterium
CAGCTGTCAGCCTGAAGCCCATCTGCTTCATTTCTTCAATGTTGTATTTGTTGAGCAGGGTGGGAATCCACATGCCTTCTTTGGCCCAGGCCGAGGTGATGGCAAACAGGATAATTGCGGCAAGGAGTATGTTTTTTCTGATCATTCTTTTCTGATTTTATATTGAACGCACAAATGTAGTGAACTGTATGGATTACACTATCCCGGGAGCGCCTTCCGGAGAGAAATGGTGACGGCAGTTTTCCCTAAAAAGCTTTCAGGTGTTCGTACAGATTCTGTACCGGTAACCCCATAACGTTGAAAAACGAACCTTCGATGTGGTAAATGCCAATGTATCCGATCCATTCCTGAATGCCGTATGCTCCGGCCTTGTCGTACGGTCTGTACGTTTCGAGGTAATAGCGGATTTCGTCATCGCTCAGCTGCTTAAACCACACATCGGTCAATGCATAAAAGGAAATTTTCTTTTCGGCAGAAAGCAGGCAAACCCCGGTCAGTACCTGGTGCTTTTTGCCTGATAAATCTTTCAGCATCCGGAATCCGTCCGCATAGTCTGCGGGCTTATTGAGCACCTTCCCGTCGAGCCAAACGATGGTGTCGGCTGTAATGACTAACTGGCCGGGTTGCAGGTGCGGCAAGAATGCCGAAGCTTTCAGCTCTGCCAGGTAAACAGGCACTTCGGTCATGGTAAGTCCTTCCGGAAAAACTTCCGGAATATCCATAGACTGAACCCTGAATTTAATTCCAAGATCACTTAAAAGCTGTTGCCGGCGCGGTGATTTGGAGGCCAGTATGATTTCGTAAGGGGCGAGATTTTGCAGTGCCATCATTTTAATCTGCCTTTATTCCCTGAATCTCCTGGCCGAACCATTTCTGCTGCGAGCGCATTGTTTGTTCAATGATGTCGCGTACGCAGCCTTCGCCTCCTTTTTTGTCCGAAATGTACAGTGAAATGGCTTTGATTTCCGGAACGGCATCTAACGGACAGGTTGGAATGCCAACTTCTTTCATGATGGTATAATCAACCAGATCATCGCCCATGTACAGGATTTCGTCTTTTTTCAGCCCCGTTTTTGTCAGGATATCGTTCAGGCATTCAGTTTTGTTGAACGAATTCAGGTAAATGTGTTCAACGCCGAGCTTTTTGTACCGGAGTTTCACCCGTTGTGTGTTGGCTCCGGTGATAATGGCCACCTGAAATCCGTTCTGAAGGGCGTACCTGATGGCAAACCCGTCTTTAATATTAGCCGTCCTCAGCGGGTCGCCGCTTTCGTCAAGGGGGGTGGTGTCCATCGACAAAACACCGTCAACATCAAAAATGAATGCTTTTATATTTTTTAATCGTTCTTTAAAGAAGGTCATGGGCATGTTTTATTTGCGACTGGTAAATGCTTTCGGTCACAAAACTATAGATTTTCTGCAATTCCGGTTTATTCTGAAGCATTTTTAAATGAGCATCAATAACCTGCTGATCGTTTCGTTTGGCAGGCCCGGTCTGTGCTTCAAGCGGATGAAGCGTTTGGATTTTTTCGGCGGTTTCCTGTATCAGCGGGCGGAGTAAATCGAAATCGAGTTTTTTGTCCTGAAGAATTTCTGCTCCGAGAGTATAGCAATGATTCACGAAGTTATTGACAAAAACTGCTGCCAAATGCATTGACTTTCGTTCTTCTGAATTGATCTGATGTACGGTTGAGGATATGCGTGCCGCCAAATGCTGAAGTTTCATCAGGTTTAACGGGTGGTTGGCTTCAATGCAGATCGGAATAACGGAGAAATCAACTTTCTTGGCCTTGGAGAAGGTCTGCAGCGGATAAAAAACACCGTAATTCATCGAGAATCCTTCAAGAATCTTCATCGGGACACTTCCGGCGGTATGCACAATCAGCTGATTGTGGTTCAGCCGGAGGTTTTCCAGTACTTCCTGAATGGCCGAGTCTTTTACGGCAATCACGTACAGATCGGCTTCGGTAAATAACTCGGATGGTTGGTTGGTAAATCCGGCATTGACCTTTTCGGCCAGTTCTTTCGCCGATTCCGGATTTCGGCTAAAAATCTGGGAAACCTGAATTCCGTTTTCGAATAAAGCCAGCGCCAGTTGAGTGGCAAGGTTTCCGGCTCCGATGAGGACTATTTTTTCAATCATGGCTGTAATTTTAATTGTCGAAAGGTATAAAAAAACGGATGAAGAATGGGCTTAAAATCGAGTGAGCGGCTAACCTGAAGTTGGCCGCTCACTGATACAAGCTAAATCTGATCTGCCCCGACTATCTGTTTTTGTACCGTTCATTAACCGTATTCCAGTTTACTACTTTCCAGAAATTATCGACATATTCGGCTCTCCGGTTTTGATAATTAAGGTAGTAGGCATGTTCCCATACATCGATGCACAAAAGCGGGGTTCCTTTCTTTTCTACGACATCCATCAACGGATTATCCTGATTTGGAGTGGCGCTTACAAATAATTGTCCGTCTTTTCCGGCTACCAGCCAGGCCCATCCGCTGCCAAACTGTTTTTTTGCGGCATCGGCAAATTCGGTTTTAAATTTGTCCATCGAACCAAAATTTTTCTCGATGGCACTCTGCAAAGCTGCCGAAGGGGTGGTTTTTTCCGGGCCCATATTTTCCCAGAACAGCATGTGGTTGTAGTAGCCTCCGCCATTGTTTCTGACGGCGGCCGGGAGTTTACTGATTCCGGCGAAAAGACTTTTCAGATCCAATTCAGCAGCCGGAGTATCTTTTATAGCAGCCAGAAAATTAGTATAGTAGGCTTTGTGATGTTTGCTGTAATGAATTTCCATTGTTTTTGCATCAATGGTTGGTTCCAAAGCATTATACGCGTAGGGTAATTCCGGAAAAACACTGTCAATGGCTTTGGATGCAGGCTTTGAACTGTTGTATACATTGGCCCAGACCGGGGCGGCGGCAAGTGAAGTGCCAACCAGGGCAATAAAGTTTCTTCGTTTCATAATTTTCTGAAATTTAGGATGCAGAACTGTTTGCTGATTTACTAATTGTAAGCTTGATAAACAGTTGGCTACATCGTTTTGTTTAAAAAACGGAAAGCAAAAAGAAACAACATTGCATCGTATTTTACGATTGGCTGGTAGCTGCCTTAGTTTAATTTCCCAGCTCGAACATGTTGGCGATATCGCTTTTGGAAAACGTTTTGAAGGCCACCATCGATTCGGTCTTGGTAATTCCCTCTACTTTAATAACCTTCTCGGTCATCAGCTCTGCCAGGTCGTCAGCATGGGGGAGCCTGATGACAACGACCAGATCAAAGCGGCCGCTTACGGAGTATACATCGGTAATTCCGTCTAAACTGACCAGTTGTTCGGCGACTGATTTGATTTTAGTGCGCTCGGCATTGATGAGTATAATTGCGTTTATCATGGCTCGTTTTCTTTAAATGATTCTGATTTTTGCCCGAAAGTACAATTAAACCGGCAGTTTAAAAAGATAAAATGCCTCAATTTCAGTGGCTGTCAATTCCTTCAAGCATGTAGAGCGAGTGTTCGATGGTCGGCAAAATTTCGCGGCAATATTCAGTCACTGCTTTTACGCTTCCCGGAAGGCAGTATATCAGCGTTTTTCCTGATACTCCGGCAATGCTCCGGCTGAGCAGAGCGCCCGGTTTTTCTGTTCCGTATTTTACGCGGATCATTTCCATGATTCCCGGTATTTCTTTGTCGAGCATGGGGCGGACCGTTTCCGGAGTGAAATCGCGCGGCCCGATTCCGGTGCCTCCGGTAGTAAAAATCACATCAACTTGCTCTGAAACTGCGGCGGCAATCCGTTTTGTCAGCAGTTCCGGATCATCCGGAATCAAGTGGTTAGTAACAGCGGTTTGGCGCCTGATTCCGGAAAAGAAAGTTTCAGCCATAAGTTTAATTTGCGGACCGCTTTTATCGGAGTACTCTCCGGCACTGGCGCGGTCGCTCAGGGTGATGATGTGGATATTGATTACTTTGGGCTGATAGTCCAGTTCGTTGCCGGCTTTTAAATTTCCGCTGCGGATAACCCGTGCGAAAATGCCTTCTTTGGGCATCACACAATTGCCCACTTCCCTGAAAATGGAGCAGTTGTCGCCGTGGCATTTTTTCCCGATCTGGGTCACCTCCAGCTCAATTTCATTATTGCTGAAACGGTCGAGAGGCCGGCATTCGTGCAGGAGCAGGCCTTCGGTCGTTATGTTTTCAGCAAATTCTCCAGGTGTTATGGAGCGGCCGGCTTCTGCAGCGAACCTGGCAATGCTTTCCGCAGCCAGCAAGCTTACCTGGCGGTGCCATTTCCCGGAGTGAGCATCGCCAACCACGCCAACTTCGGTAAGTTCAATGGATGCAGCAGGCTTTTTTACGGTTCCCTTTTTTTCTGAAGTGTTGACAGAGAGGACTTTAATTTTTGCCATCTATTTTTTAGTTTTACTTATTAGATGAATGTTTCCCATTACCATTTGCTGGTCAACAGCTTTGCACATGTCGTAAACCGTAAGCAGCGCAATATTTACTCCGGTGAGGGCTTCCATTTCGACACCGGTTTTGCCGATGCAAAGGGTCGTGCATTCTGCCAGAACTCCGTTTTCCTGAAGGGTGCATTTGACATCTATTTTCCAGAGTTGCAGCGGATGGCAAAGCGGAATCAGTTCTCCGGTTCGTTTGGCTCCCTGAATGCCGGCAATTTCGGCAACAGTCAGCACATCGCCTTTTTTTATCTGGTTCTGACGAATCAGCTCAACTGTTTCAGGCTGTAAACTGATAAAGCCCTGCGCCACAGCTTCGCGCTCCTGATCTGGTTTCTGGCTGACGTCAACCATTTTTGCCTTTCCTTTTTCGTCTGTATGTGTCAGTTTTTTCATGTTATAATTCGTTTCAGTTTTTTTATCCACCAATGTTGTAAAACTCGCCCGACTGGTTGTAAGTTCCGCTTCGGGGCTTATTGCCAATGGTTCGGTTCAATGCTTCCTGATGGCCTAAACTCCGGATGTTATAGGCCAGATCGCTGAAAAGGCAGGGCTTCAGATCGCCGTTAGCCAGCAGGCGAACCCGGTTGCACTTGCTGCAGTTTCCGCCTTCTCCGCCTTCAACAGTCGAAAATTCTCCGGTTTTCAGGTTCATTTGGTGAATAAACCGGAGGCTGAGGTCATGACTTTTGCAATATTCTTTTAGTTGTTTAATTTCTTCTTCGGGCTGGCCGAGCAGAACGCAGTTGATCTTGACTGGCGTCAAACCGGCTTGCCGTGCTGCTTCAATTCCTGCCAGTACGTCTGAAAGCTGGCCATTCCGCGTCACCTGGCAATAATTCTCCGGATTTACGGTATCCAGGCTGATGTTGATGCGGTTCAGTCCGGCTTTTTTCAGATCGGATGCATATTTGGGAAGCAAGATGCCGTTGGTTGTCATCGACAAATCTTTGAGGCCGTCAATGGCTGCCAGCATCGAAACCAGTTCGACGATATTTTTGCGTACCAGAGGTTCGCCGCCGGTCAAACGAACTTTGGTGATTCCGTTGGTGACGGCTGTTCGGGTAAAATCGACAATTTCCTCAAAACTCAGGATGTCGGAATGATCGAGCAGGCGAATTCCTTCTTCGGGCATACAGTAGGTACAGCGCAGGTTGCAGCGGTCGGTTACCGAAAT
>JAEUSS010000321.1 GCA_016788685.1 Prolixibacteraceae bacterium
CAGTTGTTTGCTGTGCAGCGAAGTGGTAAGCCTCCGGGTGTATTGGTTCGATATTTCGATGAAGGCCATCATCAGCACCGACTTGCCACAGCCTACGTTTCCGCCAAAGTTGATGCCTGCATTGAGGTTCCATTCGCATTGCGGGTTATTAGTGAGGTATAAATACAGTTGCTTAATAACCGGCCCGTTGTTTTTGTCGATTTCAAACTGACGTTTTACCGATCGACGCAAAAGGATGCGTTCTGAAATATTGGTTAGCAGCATTTTGAACTCTTCGTAGGTTATGGGCATGTAATTTTTGTATGTCAGAAGCCTTTCGAGGTTCGCCTGTTGCTGATCGGCTATAATCTGCCTGAATTCGGTTGAAAATTTGCTACCAGCTGTCTCCATCTTTCGAGGTTTTTTGAGGTTCAGGTGTTCGTTTGGCTTTTTCGTCAACAATGAAGAATTTGCGGTACCCGTGGGCCATGGCAAAGCGGAGGTAGGCAATGGCTGTATCCGGATTATTTTCCGACAGTTCGGACAGCAAATCGAGCGACATTTGTTCGCGGCGGCTCCGCATCGTGATGCCGTGCTCTTCGTTCAGGTATTCTTTCCAGGTGCGCCAGATGTATCGGAAGTCGTCCTGGTCGAATGGCGACTCTACTTTAATCGGGTCGATGGGATTCACAAAGCGGTCGAAATCGTCGGCTATGGCCTTGATGTCGTTCCACTCTTTGATGAATTTTTGCAATTTTTTACCCTGCAGGGCCGATAACCCGCCGTTGGTTAAAAACTCCTGAAGCTTTGCTTCGGCAGCGGTTATCTGTTCGCAGAATTTATTCCAGTGTTTGAGCATGGTTTGAAGAATTGATTTACTGATGGATTGATTAAGGTTGTTTGGATTTCCAGTTGTTGAACTCCAGTTCCAATTTGTGAGCAAACTGCGATTCACGATTTTTAAACTGATCCGGATAAATTCCGAAAGTGAATCCTTCGAATAGCAAATCGGCACCATCTAACTCGTGTGCTTTTACAAATTCTATGGCATCATCTATGGCCGCACGAACTGAGCATTTGCATCGCGGCATAAGTTCAATGTATTGGTTGCTATTTAATTTTAGGAAATTCATAAAAGCTAATTTATAGGTTAATTATTTCGCAGTTTTCGCAACGCACCCATTTTGTTTCTTCAGGAAATAAGGGATCTTCCAATGCAATCAGTTTTTCTTCAAAATCAACTGTAATAACGTCGAATTCTTTTCCGTTGTACATGGCTTTCATGTTAGCTTTGAAGCCTATGTTGTCAAATTGTTGTGTTGTCATGATTCGAATAGTGTTAGTTGTTCAATTTTGGGTGGTGCCACCGATTTAATTTTTACTGGAGAGAGTGAAAAAACAGCTTCGTCGCACCGGATCTTCCTATTGTTGCTCATGATCAGCAAAAAGGTTATTTCGTCACCGGCTTTTATCCGTTCGCACATTAGTGGCCTGCTATCTTTCACCTGTTCGTAAACCAGCGGCTCAAAAATGCTCAGGTCAATCAACATGCTTTCAACGGCCTGACGGAATAACTCGTAATCGAGCGACTCACGCTCGTGTTCACTCAGCCTGATGTGGTCAAAATCTTCAAGAAAATCGGTGATGTTCTTAATCGACTCATACTTTTTAGGTACAAGTTTTATTTTTCTTGAATTATGCTTTACAATCATGGCTCTACAATTTGGTGTCCGCAGTTGGGGCAGTTTAAACCGTGCAGGTGTGCATCGTAAATGAAGCCGCATAAGGGGCATTCGGTATCGATTGTGTGGTTACCCATGGTAGTATTGGTTGAAGAGGTTCATGAAATTGGTGCGGGCAGTCTCCGGATCGTAATAAACCATTTCGCCATGCCCATAAAAACCGTCGTATTCAAGGTTTTGGATCAGCAAATCAATTTCCTTAATCTCTGTCATGCGGTGTATAGGCAGGTTAAAGCGAAGTGCAATAGCCTGCATGATTGAATTTTCGATAGTCACGAAGTTTGGGAGGAATATTTTCAGCGGTTTCACGATGTCGCCGGTGTAGGCTTCTGAAGCATCGTGCAGCAGGGCCAATAGTTTCATTTCGTCGCTTTCGTCTTCAAATTTCTGGCAATATTCGTTACAAACCCAAGTGCTGTGCTGGGCAATGGAGAACATGTGTGGTGTTTGTCCGGCAAAATGCCCTTTGTAGGCCAAGCCACTTGCAATGTCGTTAATGTCGATCATTTCAGGAGTGGTCCGCAAAAAATTGAATCTCTTATTGGACAGAGTCCGGCAGGTTCCGTCCAGTCTGGACGGATGGATAGGTGGTATGTTAGGCGTTGTCATTGGCTTCTAAATTTTCAATTTCTACTGTAAGTTTCTCTTCATCAAATTGGTATTCTGAAACTGATATCAATTCAATGCCGTATTCAGATCTAAGTGCTGAAAAGCCTTCTTTTCGCTCAAATTCATCAATTACTCCTAGTTCATTGTACCCATTGAATGTAGCGACCCTTATTGCTTCGATAGCGTACTTTTTCATCACTTCGTCAATCGGATCAGCTTCTTTGTC
>JAEUSS010000342.1 GCA_016788685.1 Prolixibacteraceae bacterium
GAATTAAAGAATCGATGCACTATTCCATGATGAAAGACCTGAACGGTAAGGAAAAAGTGCGCGTTTTGCTTGCTCAGGCTTTGTTCGGCAACCCCGACAATCTGCTGCTTGATGAGCCGACCAACGACCTTGACCTTGAAACTGTTCTCTGGCTGGAAAACTATCTGGCCAACTGCCAGAATACAGTGATCGTTGTTTCGCATGACCGCCACTTTTTGGATAACGTGTGTACCGATGTGGTCGATATTGATTTCGGAAAAATACGCGCCTTCTCCGGAAACTATACCTTCTGGTACGAATCAAGTCAGCTGGCACTTCGCCAGGCAGCCAATGCCAACAAGAAGGCTGAAGAAAAGAAGAAAGAACTTCAGGAATTTATTCAGCGGTTCAGTGCCAACGTAGCCAAGTCGAAACAAACGACCAGCCGCAAGAAAATGATCGAAAAGCTGAAGATTGAAGAAATTGAACCATCAACACGTCGTTACCCCGGAATTATTTTTCAGCAGGAACGGGCAACCGGAGACCGGGTGCTGACGGTAGAAAATCTTTCGTATGTTCAGGATGGCGAAGTGTTGTTTAGCGACATTTCATTTACCATCGAACGGGGTGATAAAGTGGTATTCCTGGCCAAGGAAAACCGGGCTGTAACGGCTTTCTTTAAAATTATCAACCGCGAGTTGGAGCCAACGACGGGGACTTTTGACTGGGGAGTAACCATTTCGACAGCCTACCTGCCCAACGATAATTCGGAGTATTTCACCAAAGACGAAACGCTCTACGAATGGCTGGGCAAATATTCAAGTGATACCAGCGAAAACTTCCTGCGCCAGTATCTGGGCAAAATGTTGTTCACCGGCGACGACCTGCAAAAGAGTGCCAAAGTACTTTCAGGAGGCGAAAAAATGCGCTGCATGATAGCCCGCATGATGCTTGCTCACCCGAACACGATAATAATGGATCATCCGACAAACCATTTGGATATGGAGTCGATCCAGGCATTTAATAACAACATGAAGGTTTATCCGGGGCAGATTTTGATGGCCGGACACGACCACGAGTTTATCGAATCGGTTTGCTCCCGCGTAATTGACCTGACTCCGCGCGGAACTATTGACAAATACATGGATTTCGAAGAATACCTCACCGACGAAAAGATTAAGGCTCAAAGAGAAGAAAAGTACAAATAGTCTGATGTCGGGAATATGACAAAAGCCGTTCACGGAAGTATCCGGAAACGGCTTTTGCTTTTTGTGTAAGCTCGTGCAGCGCTCAACAATCAACCTGCTTTTTCAGGTGAACCAAATGATGTTTGATGCGTGATAACAGCAGTTCGCCTTTCACCGGTTTACCCAGATAATCGTCAGAGCCGGCAAGCATCGCGTTTTCCTCATCTTCCGGAGTGGCATGCACCGATTGGGCGATAACCCGAATCTGCGGATTCAGCTCCCTTATCATACTTATCAACTCCGAACCGGTCATATCAACCGGATGAATATCCATCAGCACCAAATCAATTGCTTGTTGACTGCAAACTTCCAGTGCTTGTTTACCATACCTGACATATATGAAGTCGAATTTAGCTTCCGCCAGTATTTCCTTCAGATACATCACATTATATTCATCGTGATCAATGATCAGGATTTTCACGTTTTTCGACTTCGCATATTCCGGATTCATCTTCTGTTTATTTAACTTCTGCAACAGCTCTCCCCTCTGCCCAAAAGGAACTGTAAAGTAGAAGGTGGTTCCTACCCCTTTTTCCGATTCGAGCCATATTTTTCCTCCCATCAGCTCCAATAAACCCAATACAATCGGTAAACCCAGACCAGTTCCGTCATACAGACGGACAGAATCCTGATCAACCCGGATAAACTGCCGAAATATATCCTCATGTTTTTCCTTGGGAATACCTATTCCGGTATCCGATACATAAAAAGACAATATGCTTTGTTCATCCAAACGACAGCCAAGCTCAATTTTGCCTGAGCGGGTGAACTTAAAAGCATTACCTATCAGGTTAATCAGGATTTGCTTCAATTTTGCCTGATCAATTTCGACCACCAGGTCTCTCACTTCTTCGCCAATTTTCAATTCAAACTCTACCTGGTCATTTTTAACGCCCTCCTGATATTCCCTGAAAAGTATTCCGATTTCGTCAAAAAGCACTCCCATCCGGCACTCCTGGGCATTAAGAGCTATTTGCCCCGACTCTATCCGGGCAATGTCAAGAATATTGCTAATGATCTCGAGGAGATCCGTTCCCTTTTGTTTTATAATATTTGAAAAATTGGTCAGTTTCTCATGATCATCAAAAAATTCAGGAAGCAAATCAGCAAACCCTAAAATTGCGTTCATGGGAGTACGAATTTCATGACTCATATTCTGCAAAAAAGAAGTTTTCAGCCGGTCACTTTCCTCCGCTTTTTCTTTGGCGGCAACAAGTTCATTTTCAAATCTTCTTCGTTCAGTGACATCACGGACAATACCCTGAAGACGCCCGTCGGGAAGCATTTTTCCTGAGATTTCGGCAAAGAAGGAAGATCCGTCCTTCCGCACCAAAACACGTTCTGATAAAACGATATTACCGGTCTTCAATTCTTTCATTTTAACAGGCTCGTCTTCCAGACTCTTTTTCGACAAAATATCCTTCAAATTGAGTTTCAGCATTTCCTCTTTTGAGTACCCGAGCATCAAACAGGCGCTTTCATTGACTTCCAAATAGTTACCTGCACCATCGGCAATAAAAATTCCGTCAGATGCCTGTTCAAATAATGTTCTGAACTTACTTTCACTCTCTTCCGCTTTCCGGCGAGCCTCAATCAGTTCGTTCTGCGTTTGCTTCAGGGCCGAAATATCAATACACACAGCCAAAACGCCTGTGTTGTCCATATCGTCTTCAGCCAGCGGATAAACTGTCAGCATACCCGAAAAGCA
>JAEUSS010000377.1 GCA_016788685.1 Prolixibacteraceae bacterium
TTTGGCTGATATTTAGCCCGTTCTGATTGTAATGCACTAATGGTCATAGTTTCTATTTTTTTGATAGGATTAACTTTTTATAAAGCCGCTGCAAAAATAAACTAAAACCATGGTTTTTAATACCAATATGAAAGCATATTCGAGCTGTTTTAAAGAAAATTTAAACCGCTCGGACTAACCGATCAAAAAATCGGCGATATTCCCCAGGCTGCCCGGTGTTCCTTTGTAAAATTCACTGTATCTGCAGCGGGTGCAGGTTACCACCGTAAATTTCTTGTTCTGAACATCGAAGAACCTTGAAAAGCCTTTTCCTGTAGTACGGATTTCATCCACTTCGGCTTGTGTATTGGCACATTTGGGGCAATGATATTTACCGGATTGCATAATTTTTCAATTAAAGGTTTGTTGCAGAATAATTAGTTATCGTGTTGTATATTTAACAAACAATAGATCAGGACTAAGCCATTGACAAACGATCACCAGCCCGTTAATTCTCCGGTTCATCCTTCGGCTCTTCTCCGGTCGTTTTTTCAACCGTACGCCGGGCATCGCGAAGCGCCTTGTTAATGATCCATTCAATCTGTCCGTTTGCACTGCGAAACTCCTGTGCGGCCCATTTTTCAATGGCATCATACACATCAGGATCTATACGCAACACAAATGATTTTTTCTTTGCCATAATTTCAATCTCTCATTTTCCATTTCAAAATCACAACGAACAATTCAATGCTCCAATCCGGTTCGCGAATTTATTTATCCAGGACAAACGACACAATTGCCTTCACCAGATTTTCGTTCAACGGCAAATCCGGCTGATTATAGGTCTGGAAATTCTTCATCCGGTCGGCTTCGGCATTTTTCAGGACATGATTCATGCCTTCAATCAGTACCATTTTTGCATCGGGTTTTGCCGCCTCCAGTTTTTTTGCGTCTTCAACATGTACCTGAATATCGGTAGTTCCCTGAACGATCAAAACCGGCTTCCTCAGTTTCCTGAGCTCAACCTGAGGATCGTATTTAAACCACGAGATCATATAGGGCTGAACGCTTGGCCTGAAAAGAGAAAAAAGCATTTGAGGTACATTTTCGACAGTATTCCCTTTTACCAGTTCGTTCAGAATTGGCATTGACTGTTCCAGAACAAAAGGCGGCTGATCCTTTAGCTGTTCACGGATTACCAGATCGGCAGACTGTCCTGCTCCTGCAACAGAAACAAACCCGGCAACTTTGTGATCTTGAGCAACAACCATCCCGATCAGCGAACCTTCACTGTGCCCGACGACCACAATCCGACTAAAATCCTCATTCTCAGAAAGCAGCTGAACCCAGCCGGCGGCATCGCTGATATACATGCTGAAGCGCAATTCCGACTCCTGCATCCCAGCCTTTTGGCTTGCCGCAATTCCCCGCTTGTCATACCTCAGCGAGGCAATTCCCTTTTTAGCTAATTCAGCAGCGAGCATTTTCAGCGAATTATTTTTCATCATCGGATTATTTCCATCTCTGTCAGTTGGCCCCGAGCCGGCAATAATCAACGCTACCGGAACCGGCAAACTGGCTTCAGGCATCATCAGCGTCCCTTCAATTTCGCCGGTAGCGGTCTTCAGGCTGACAATTTTTTCGGATTGCCCAAAAGCTGCGACAACCGTACTGATAGCTACTGCCAGTGCAAAAATCAGTTTCATCATTCACGTATTTAAATTTGTAAAAAAGTATCCGACATTCTAGCGTTTCATCATTTCATCCATGGCATACACAATCGCCTGCGAACGTTGTGTCCCGAACAGGATCTTTTTCCCGCCGTTCAGATAAAGCTGCAAGCCAATATTACCACTCACCGAATATCCTTTGCCCCATTTGTGCATGAAACCGTACCGCACTCCCCGTCCGCCGTATTCCAGTTTGGCTCTGTATTTTCTGATTTCAAACCGAAGGATTTCTTCTCTTGAAATATATTTCTCTCTGATTATAACAGGGAAAAACCGATAATAAATACCATCCCGGGTAATACGAACCTCCAGCTTCATTGCAAAAAAGGACCAAACCGATACACACACAACAATCAGAGCAACAATCATTACCCAATCGGGCGCAGGGCTATTACCAACCTGAATTCCTTTCACATTCTGTTGATAAAGCGTATACACGAAACTAGTCACTGCCAGAACTCCTGTACCCAAAACCACGACAATCTGCCACCATTGCCTGAATTGCTGTTCTTCTTTGAATAAAACCTTATTCATCATGCTATTGATAAAGGGTGCCTGTATTTACTACCGGAGTAGCTTCCTTATCGCCGCACAAAACAACCAACAGATTGCTTACCATGGTGGCTTTCTTTTCTTCGTCAAGAGTCACTATCTCGCGTTTACTCAACTCGTCCAAAGCCATTTCGACCATACTCACAGCACCTTCTACGATTTTAAACCGGGCCGCAACGATAGCAGTTGCCTGCTGGCGTTTCAGCATAGCCTGAGCTATTTCCTGGGCATAGGCAATGTAATTGATCCGGGCCTCAATCACATGAATTCCGGCAATGTCAAGTCGTTCGCGAATTTCATTTTCGAGCATCTGATTTACCTCTTCACCGCCATCGCGCAAAGTAATTTTCGCATGATCATCCTCAATATTGTCATATGGATACAAACCGGCCAGCTTCCGCAATGCAGCTTCGCTCTGCACAACAACAAAATGCTCGTATTCGTCAACTCCAAAAGCCGCACGATAAGTCTCTTCCACCTTCCAAACCAGCACCAGTCCAATCATAATCGGGTTTCCCAGTTTGTCATTCACTTTAATGGGCTCGCTGTTAAAGTTCCGGGCCCGGAGTGAAAATTTCTTTTTCGAGAAGAATGGATTGACCCAGAAAAAACCATTGTCTTTTATTGTCCCCTTATATGCGCCAAACAACACCAGAACGTAGCTTTGATTCGGATCAACGGCAATAAATCCGGGGGCCAGAAGCACAAATAAAACAACCAGCAAAACAGACGGCAGGATTATTTGCGAGGCAAATCCGGCAATTGCCAAACCCAGAAACACAAATTCAAGCAAAAGAAACAAGTAACCGGAACGGGCAGTAAATGATTTTTCCATAGCATCAGATTTAGATTGAATTGATATTATTTTAATATCACAAATATAAATGAAAAAAGCATCTTAAAAAGATGCTTTAAAATACATTTTGAGGTTCAGTTCAGATTCAATTCAATGTTTCCGGCTTTATTCGATTTCAGCACTTCGTATTGCGATGCAAACTTCAATATCGCATCAATACTTTTTTCTGAGGGCTCAAATCCCAACACTTCTGTTTCCATATCAGAATTATTTACCGCGACTTTAAGCGATTCGACTTCCTTTTCTCCGTTACAATATGAATTGATCAGGTAATTCAAGGTAAAAAATCTATTCATAGGCATCGTATCTCTTTTTTGTTTCAGAGTTATAACGCCATATAAATAATTATATTGCTATTAATGTGTCATATTTTCGTCAGGCTAAGATTTTTTTTCTCGATCAGCTTCCTGAGATTAATCAACGCATAGCGCATCCGCCCCAAAGCTGTATTGATGCTGACATCAGTCAAATCGGCGATCTCTTTAAAACTCAAGCCCTGAAAATGGCGCATCATGATCACCTGACGCTGATCATCAGGCAATTCTTCAATCAAAAGCCTGACATCACTGGTAATTTGCTCATAAACCAGCTTGTCTTCAATATTTTCTTCCGAAAATTTTGAAGAATTAAAAAGATCAACGCAAGAATCATTATTCGATGTCGTATTGAGCAATTTCTCTTTCCTGAAATGGTCGATAATCAGGTTGTGGGAAATACGAAGAACCCAGGAGATAAATTTGCCGTTTTCAGTGTACTTTCCGGTTTTCAGCGATCGGATGACCTTGATAAACGTATCCTGAAATATGTCTTCGGCAAGATGGTGGTTCTTTACAATTAATACGATGTAGGTAAAAACTCTCTTTTTATGACGGGCAATTAAAAGTTCAATTGCAACTTGATTGCCATCAACAAATTGTTTGACGAGCGAATTATCGCTCAGCTCTTCTGGTCTGAACATGACTCTGAATTATTATGTGACTGTTTTCAATAATTAAAGAGTACAGTTCTTTCTATAGGCAAGCTTTTTTGAATGAGAGTTAAACAATTTGCTAATTTTGTGCTCGTAAAAGTGATTCTTTTTTTTCAAAAAAACAAATTTCCTGTATTTCAAATAACATAACGAATGAGCTCTCCGTCCAATTTTTCGCCATACATACAGATTAAAGGTGCCAAGGTACACAATCTTAAAAACATCGACCTAAATATAAACCGAAACAAATTCATCGTAATCAGCGGACTGTCCGGTTCGGGAAAATCATCACTGGCATTCGACACACTATACGCTGAAGGGCAAAGACGTTATGTCGAAAGTTTATCGTCGTACGCCCGGCAGTTCCTGGGGCGGATCAACAAACCTGAAGTCGACTACATTAAAGGTATCCCGCCGGCAATTGCCATTGAGCAAAAAGTAAACACCCGTAATCCACGATCGACAGTCGGAACTTCAACCGAAATATACGACTATCTCAAATTGCTTTTTGCACGGGTCGGTAAAACCATCTCTCCCATTTCAGGAAAAGAAGTCAGGCAACATCATGTTGCTGATGTAACCAATTTCATTCAGTCTTTTCCTGAAAACACCCGTTTCATGATTTGTTCGCCACTGAAAATAAAGCCCGGACGCACCATGCTTCAGGAAGCAGAGTTGCTGCTCCAGCAAGGCTTTACAAGGCTCGAAGTGAATAATGAAATCAAAAAAATTGATGAACTTTTAAAAGAGAACGATACAACACCATGTAAAGGCGCAACTTGCAACATTATCATCGACCGGGCAACGGTTATAAACGATGAAGACAACCTGAGCCGGATCGCCGATTCGGTGCAAACCGCCTTTTTTGAAGGACACGGCGAATGCGTTGTTAAAGTATATGAGGGCGAAGAAGTTAAAGAAGAGCACTTTTCCAACCTCTTTGAAGCCGATGGCATCGAATTCGAAGAGCCTTCGGTGCACATGTTCAGCTTTAACAATCCGGTTGGTGCCTGTAAAACCTGTGAAGGCTACGGAAAAGTAATCGGGATTGATGAAGACCTGGTCATCCCGAACAAATCACTGTCTATTTACCAGGATGCTGTCGCCTGCTGGAAAGGCGAAAAAATGGGAGAATGGAAGAGTGAACTGATATATGCAGCCGAAAAATTCAATTTCCCGATACACAAACCATACTACGAACTGACCGAAGAACAGCGGCAACTTTTATGGACAGGTAATCAGCATTTTCAGGGGCTGAACCGCTTTTTCAAAATGCTGGAAGAAAACACCTACAAAATCCAGTACCGGGTAATGCTGTCAAGGTACCGGGGAAAGACCAACTGCCCGGATTGCCTTGGAACCCGCCTGAAAAAAGAAGCCATGTATGTGAAAGTGGGCGAAAAATCTGTTCAGGACCTGGTACTGCTGCCAATCGATGAACTTCAGGCCTTTTTTGCAAACCTGAAACTCTCCGAACATGAAACCAAAATTGCCGAACGAATCCTTATTGAAATCAATAACCGCCTCGAGTTTTTAACCGATGTCGGCTTAGGCTATTTGACCCTGAACCGCCTGTCGGCAAGCTTGTCGGGTGGCGAATCGCAACGCATCAACCTGGCCACTTCCCTGGGAAGCAGCCTGGTCGGTTCGATGTACATTTTAGATGAACCCAGCATTGGCCTGCATTCCAGAGACACCGTACGCCTTATCAGGGTGCTCCGGAAACTCCAGAAGCTGGGCAACACAGTGCTGGTGGTTGAACACGATGAAGAAATCATCAGGGAAGCCGATGAAATTATCGATATTGGTCCGTTAGCCGGCCGTCTGGGCGGCGAAGTAGTTTTCCAGGGAACTCATGATCAAATGGAATCGTCCTCAGAAAGCCTGACAGCCAAATACCTCACCGGAAGAGAAAAAATCGACGTCCCCAAAACCCGGAGGAAGTGGAGTAACTTCATTGAAATTACCGGTGCCCGCGAAAATAACCTAAAAAATGTGAATGTCAAATTTCCGCTGAATACCGTTTGCGTGGTAACCGGGGTGAGCGGTTCGGGCAAATCATCGCTCGTAACCAAAGTCCTGTATCCGGCACTGGCTAAGATGTTTGGAGGATTCAGCGAGAAAACC
>JAEUSS010000379.1 GCA_016788685.1 Prolixibacteraceae bacterium
TGAAAACGGTTTCATACTGGTTTTTCATAAAACATCTAAATTAATTAAACATGAATACTTTGTACCTAAATTTAGGTCGCGCAAAATTAGAAATATTTTGCATTTAATCAAACCTGTTTCAATTAATTCGTTCCGGAAGCAGCGAAAAATATTCTTTGCCTGAAGTAATTGGTTGTAAGGCTGTTTTTTTTAATTGAAGTCTGAGCGTTAAAACCCTTTCAGGAAATATGCCACTCCAACCCCCAGGTAGTTGCCAAATGCATAGCCCAATATTCCGGCAGTGATACCGGTAATAATGATTTCTTTGTTTTTAAGCGCCGAAGCGACAACGGGTACAAACGGAGGTGAAAACGTAAGCGCGGTTATGGTGATAATGGTTGTATCCGAATCGACTTTAAACAGGTACGACAGAAAAACGTGAACGATCATTGAGCCAAAAACCGTAAAAGCTACATACATGAACAGGTTCAGGAAATCAATCCGGAACATGCTTCTCAGATCGGCCATGGACGCAACGACCAGCGAAAAGACAATGATAAAATACATTCCGAGCTGGAAAGTCTTTTCAATGTTACTGATTGCTTTGATGGTGCTGAACAACAGTCCAAGTGTGGTTATTGACAGGATAATAACTACTGTTTGAGAGTTTTTGGCAACCAGTAAGCTGATGGTGAAAGCAATTCCTAAAATCAGTACAGAGAGCCCCAAGGCTTTGCTCAGTTGAATAAACCCTTTTTTATTGAGCATTCCCAGATAATTGTCGATACCTTCATTTTCCTGAACTACTTTTTTGAGTTTGAAGTGCTCGTGGTTATCGTGAAAATGGGGCAGAACTTTGTTGAATAGCTTTTGCGCTCCGGTAAGTAAAAAAAACAGGCAAACTGATCCCAGGACCATATCGTAGGTATTCACCAGAACAAAAGTGTTGGGAGTTACTTCGAGTGCGGTTCCGATAGCGGCCAGGTTAGGAGTTCCGCCAGTGTAAACTCCGCATAGCACTCCCGCAATTTTCCATGATTCATTGATGTGATTTCCAAACAAAAAATAGCCTGCCACCAATACAATAATGAGCGAAGAGATTCCCAGAATCAGCGAAAGCAGTGCTTCCGGCGCCAGCTTAAGCCACCGTCTGAGGTTGAGCGAGAAAAGCAGCAGTGGCAAAGCAAGGGGAATGGCAATGGACATGATGGTGTCCTGAACCAATTTTATCTGATTCAGGATTAAATCACTTTCGAGTATTTTTCCGTCGGCCAGATGTTTTTGTATTTCGTGATTCGGCAAAAAAGATTTGCCGGACAGAAGTGCGTTGTATGCTTCGCTGGCATGTGGAAATAATCCGAGATTACCGACAATAAGTCCGATGGCATAGGCCATAACAACTGCACCAATTTTATTGACTGTTTTGGAAATATGTGCCCAGTAAATGAGTAGGATAGGAGTCAGGAAATAGAACAAAATCAGTGTGATGGTATACAACATGGGCGATTACTTAAGAATTTGCAAGGCCCAAATATAGGAAAAAGCTGCCGGATGGTTCTTCGGCAGATGGTGACTGC
>JAEUSS010000389.1 GCA_016788685.1 Prolixibacteraceae bacterium
CTTTCGGCTATTATTCGTACGATTTCAACATGCTCAATTTCATGGAGTACGTACACGACAAATACCTGCACGCCTACCTCGAATATCACCTCAACGGATTTGTATTCAACCGGCTGCCGCTGTTAAAACGCATTGGCCTGCGCGAAGTATTTTCGGCAAAAACAATGATCGGTTCACTGAGCGACAAACACCGCCAGATTGTTGAATACCCGCTCAGCATATCCCGGATGAGCAATCCGTATGTCGAACTGGGGGCCGGTGTCGAGAACATTTTCCGGCTGTTCCGTGTCGAAGCCGTCTGGCGGGTTACCCCAAAATCAACACTGGGTGCACCGGCTTTCGGTCTTCGGGCCAAATTCGAAATTAAACTGTAAATTAAAAATAGTTGGCTGGCTGGGTCATTGAAAACTCCGGAGCGATACAAATTGAGGATACTCTGCTAACTTTGTACCAATATTATTTTACATTTCTCTGCTTATTCTGAAAATGGAACTGATTATACTTGGATTTCTGATCGTATTAAATGGATTCTTTGCATTGTCGGAAACGGCACTCATTTCGAGTAAAAAGGCACGGCTGGAACAATACAAAGTCAAAGGAAAAAACGGAGCCCGGGTTGCGCTCAGGTTGCTCGAGAACTCAGAGAACTTCCTGTCAGCCATTCAGGTTGGCATTACTTTAATAGGTATCGTCACTGGTGTTTACGGAGGTGTGAACATTGCCGATGACATCACCCCGTTTTTCAGACAGTTTGAACTGACCAACCAGTATGCCCACGAGATTGCGCTGTCGCTCACCGTTTTGGCCATCACTTACATTTCGATTGTAATTGGTGAACTGGTGCCGAAAACCATTGCCCTGAGCAAGCCCGAGAAAATTGCAGTCGCGGTTGCCCCGGCAGTTTACTATTTCAGCAAAATATTTTACCCGTTTGTCAGAATGCTGGCCCTTTCAACCAATCTGATCAACCGGCTGATCGGCATCCGAAAATCGGAAGGGCAAATGACCGAAGAAGAACTGCGGCACATCCTCAAATTCGCCTCGTACGAAGGGGTAATTGAGGAAGAACAAAACCGCATGCACGAAAAAGTGTTTTACTTTTCGGACAAAAAAGCCCGCCACATCATGACACACCGGAAAGATGTGGAATGGATTGACATTGAGCAACCTGAGAAAGAATTTCATAACAAAATACTGGAACTCAAACACAGCAAAATTATTGTCGGGCGCAACAGCATCGACGAGTTTATTGGCATCCTGAAGGTGAAGGAGTACCTGATCAATTTTCATTCATCGTCACCAAAAAAAATCATATCCTTACTGAACGATCCTCTTGTAATACCCGAAAACGCTGACGCCCAAAAGGTTTTAGACCTGTTCAGGAAAAAACAGAATTATATAGCCATTGTGGTTGACGAATACGGCAGCTTTGAAGGAATTATCACCCTGCATGATATCATTGAAAACATCATTGGTAATGTTCCTGAAGAAGGTGAGAAGCCTGAACCTGATGTATTTGTACGCGACGACCAGTCGATTTTAGTTAGCGGTGATGCCCCCATCGAAACTCTGGCCGACCTGATTGACGATTTTTACATCGATTTTGAAGAAATTGATTATTCGACTGTTGCAGGGTTTGTTTTCAATCAGATCAATAAAATTCCGGAGCTGGGCGATAAAGTAATCTTATCTGATTGCACCATCGAAGTAGTTGACATTGACGGCAATAAAATTGACAAGGTGCTGATTACAAAAAACAAATAACCGGTAGTTTGCCGGGTCGAAAAAAAAAGGAGCCTCGCCGAAAATGACCGGCGAGGCTTCTTTGTAATGGTTGGCCGGGAAAGCCAATTTTATTTCTGAAGGTTCTTCAGTTTCTGTTCTTCGACCTGGGCATCAATTACCGAAATGGTAACCATATTCAGGATTTCGCGAACCGAACTTTCAACATCAAGAATATGAATTGGTTTATTCAACCCCATCTGGATTGGGCCAATGGTCTCGCTCATCCCGATTTCAAGCATCAGCTTGTAAGCAATACTTGACGAGCTGAGGTTCGGGAAAATCAGGGTATTTACATTCATCCCGTCGATCTTCGAGAACGGAAACTTATCGTGGCGCAGATCCTTATCCAATGCAAAATTCACCTGCATCTCGCCGTCGATCAGCATTTCAGGATTGTTTTTATGCAGATAATCAACCGCTTCGTGAACCATGGCGGGGCTTCCGGCGGTACGTTCACCAAAATTGGAATACGAAAGCATCGCCATCACCGGTTCGGTATTAAAAAGCTGAACCGAATCGTGAGCAAGTTTGGCAATATCAATCAGTGTTTCTTTGGAAGGATGGTTATTCACCATCGTATCAGCAAAGAAGAAAGTCCCCAGCTTGGTGGTCACAATGTTCAGCCCGGCAATGTGGTTGAGGCCTTCGCGCATTCCCACGATTTCGATGGCCGGAATAATGGCATCGTTGTATTTGGTATAAACCCCGGTGATAAAGGCATCAGCGTCACCTGCTTCAACCATCATCATCCCGAAATAGTTGCGGTCGAACATCTTTTCGTAGGCCTCGTTGTAAGTCATCCCTTCGCGTTGACGTTTGGCTGTCAGCATTTTGGCATATTTCTGTCGTTTAGCTTCTTCACGGTCATGGCGCAGGTTCACAATTTCAACGCCATCCAGTTCAATCCGGTTCTCGGCAATATTTTTTTCGATTCGTTCTTCGTTTCCAAGAAGAATCGGAATGCAAATTCCTTCGGCCCGGGCGACAGAGGCCGCTTTCAGCATATTGATGTGATTGGCTTCGGCAAAAACAACCCGCTTCGGGTT
>JAEUSS010000400.1 GCA_016788685.1 Prolixibacteraceae bacterium
TATTGATTTTGTTGCCGGAAACATTGCCACTCCCGAAGCCGCTTCGGACCTGGTACTGGCCGGAGCCGATGCCGTGAAAGTCGGGATTGGCCCGGGTTCCATCTGTACCACCCGGATTATTGCCGGAGTTGGTGTCCCGCAACTTTCGGCCATTTACAACGTGAGCAAAGCCATCAAAAAAAGCGGGGTCCCGGTGATTGCCGACGGAGGTATCCGTTATTCGGGCGACATTGTAAAAGCCCTCGCTGCCGGCGCTCATTCAATCATGGCCGGATCGCTCTTTGCCGGAGTCGAAGAATCGCCCGGTGACACCATTCTGTTTCAGGGCCGGAAATTTAAAACCTACCGCGGAATGGGTTCGGTGGAAGCCATGCAGTCAGGTTCTAAAGACCGCTATTTTCAGGATGTGGAAGACGACATTAAAAAACTGGTCCCGGAAGGAATTGTAGCCCGGGTTCCGTATAAAGGTTCATTAGACGAGGTACTACACCAGCTCACCGGCGGTATCAGAGCCGGAATGGGTTACTGCGGAGCCAAAAACATTGAACTGCTTCAGCAGGCCAGATTTATGCGCATCACCAACTCCGGAATTCAGGAAAGTCATCCGCACGACGTAAGCATCACCAGTGAATCGCCCAATTACAGTTCACGTTAAAATAGTCATTAACCAGTTGCACCGCACTTCGTCCATAAAACAGCATTCAGGCGTAAGCTTTTCTCCACGTATGAAACAAACCGCACAAGCATTCTGCATATTCCTGCTCCTCCTGACTTCCCTGCCTGTTTCAGCCCAGAAGAAAAACGAAATTATTGCTACCGTTGGCGGACTTCCGGTTACCAAAAAAGAATTTGAAGCCAATTACCGGAAAAATAACACCAATATTCTGAACGAAAAAGATAAAAAAACTCCTGAAGAGTACCTCGATCTGTACATCAACTTTAAACTGAAAGTACTTGAAGCCGAAAAACTAGGCTACGACACAACCAAAGCATTTGTCGACGAACTGAAAGGTTACCGCACGGAATTGGCAAAACCTTACCTGACTGACATAACATTCGACGAAGCCATGGTGCAAACGGCTTACCACCGAACCCTGTACGAACGCCAGGCGAGCCACTTGCTGGTTTTGGTTGAGCCCAATGCATCGCCTGCCGATACGCTGGCAGCCTGGAACAAAATTGCAAACCTGAAACAACAAATAGTCGCCGGCGCTGATTTCAATGAAATGGCTGCGAAACATTCCGAAGATCCGTCGGCTGTTGAAAATAAAGGACAGCTGGGTTATTTCAGCGCTTTCCAGATGATTTATCCGTTTGAAGAAAGAGCTTACCGTACCCCCGTCGGGCAGGTTTCTGAAATCGTCCGCACCCGTTTTGGCTATCATCTGATCAAAGTTCACGACGAAAGACCTGCCCGGGGAGAAATTAAAGTGGCTCACATCATGAAAATGTTTCCGCGACAAGCCAGCGAAGCGACAATTGCCGCGCTCAAACTGCAGGCTGACAGCATTTGGCAGAAAGCCGTCTCCGGAGCTGATTTTGCTGAACTGGCAAAAAAACATTCCGACGATAAACAATCGGCAGCAGAAGGCGGTGCCATGAATTGGTTCTCATCGGGCAACATGGTTCCGGAATTTGCCGAAGCGGCTTTTGCGCTTAAAAACGACGGAGATATCTCTCCGGTCATTCGCACTCCTTACGGCTGGCACATCATCAAAAGACTCGGACTGCGAACCATACTGCCTCTCGAAAAATTACGCCCTGAACTGGAAGCCAAAATCAGGAAAAATCCCGAAATCAGTCAATACAGCGATGAGGCTTTCGTTCGCCGGCTGCGGACAGAATACCAACTGACTGTAAACGAAAACAATCTGCAAAAACTGAATACCTCCAGCTCATCAGCCAATGACGTACTGTTCAGTTTTGGCGGTCAGACGTTCTCCTGCGGAAGTTTCACCGAGTACCTTCAAGGACTGACTCCGGACAAAACCCATGCGGAAGCAAACACAAAAGCTTTGCTCGATCAGTTCATCAATCAAAAATTGCTGGAATACGAAAATACACAACTGGAGAAAAAGTATCCCGAATTCGCCGACATTCACCGAGAATACCGGGAGGGAATCCTGCTTTTTAATATTTCGAAAGATAAAATCTGGGATGTAGCCACAACCGACAGCTTGCGCCTGCAGAATTATTATAACCAAACCCCGAATAAACATTACTGGAACGATCGTTACAAAGGATGGATCATTCAGGCAAAAGACCTGGAAACCCGTACGAAAGCAGAAACACTGTTCGATCAGAACGATTTCGGGAAACAGAAACTTGAAGATATTTTCAACTCCAAAACTGAGAACGCCGTCCGGGTTACCGAAGTCGCAGTTGAGAAAGGTGAAAATCCAATCATCGATTTTTTCATTTGGAATGGTGCAAAACCTTCAGGTTTTGATGAAACTACTACCTTTGTGCACGGTGAGATTGTTCAGCGCGAACCTAAAAACCTGAAAGACGCCTGGGGGCTTTATTCATCCGACTTTCAGGAACAAATTGAAAAAGAATGGATTGACTCTTTACGAAAGCAATATACGATAACAATTAATAAAAAAGTACTCAAAAAAATTCAGGCTGTTGAATGAGAATATCTGTTGCATATATAGCCTTTCTGGCCTTTTTACTCACGGCGTGCGACCTGTTTGTTGATTCGGGCGAACCGGTGGCTAAGGTTGGCGACCGTGTACTGACCATGAAGGAACTATCCGGATATATACCGAACTATCTGGATGATACTGACAGCGCTCTTTGGGCTGACGACTACATTAAAAAGTGGGTTCAGCGCGAACTGCTGCTTTTAAAAGCCGAGCAAAACCTGAAAGCCGAAATGAAGGATGTAAGCAAAGAGCTGGAAGAATACCGCAATTCGCTCATCGTCTTCAGGTACAAAGACGAACTGGTGAAGCAAAAAATGGACACGACAGTTAAAGATACCGACATTCAGAAATATTTTAACGAACACCGCGAAAGCTTTATCCTGAACCGGAATATTGTCAAGGCCATTTATATCAAAGTACCGGTTGAAGTTTCGAGCCCGGAAAACATCAAAGATTTATGTGCCACAGACGATCCGGAAAAGCAGGCCAAGCTGAACGAATATTGCATGAGTTATGCCAAAGCCTACGACCGGTTTAACGACCAGTGGGTAGCAGCCGACCTGGTTTTGAAAAATACTCCGGTTGATATCACCAACCAGGAACGCTTTCTGGAAAGAAACCGTTTTGTGGAAAGCAGCGATGACATTTATTACTATATTGTCTGCATCAGGGATTACCGCCTCGCTGGTCAGGTTTCGCCCATCGAATACGTTCAGAACGACATCCGGAACCTGATTCTGAGCAAGCAAAAAATTGAATTTCTGAAACAAATTGAAAAAGATGTGTACAAGGAAGGCCTTGACAATAATAAAGTAAAACTATTTAAAATAAAAAATAATCGTTTATGATCAGAAAACTAATTGGGTTGTTTATCCTGTCGGGATGTATTGTAACCAGCAATCAAACCAAAGCACAAGATAAAGTTGTTGACCAGATTGTTGCCGTTGTCGGGAAAAACATCATTCTGAAATCGGACATTGAAGCTATGTATCAGCAACAGCAGGCACAGGGAATAACCACTGAAGGCGATATGAAATGTGAAATCCTGGAAAATCTGCTGATTGAAAAACTGCTGCTCGCCGAAGCCGAACTGGACACCACCATCATGGTCAGCGACAGCCAGCTGAACCAACAGTTGGACCAACGTATCCAGTATTTCATTTCGCACCTGGGTTCGGAAAAGGAGGTGGAAGCCTACTTCAAAAAATCAATTGTCGACCTGAAAGCCGATTTGGAAGAAGTCATCAAAAATCAGCAGATGACCCAGCAAATGCAAGGTAAAATTCTGGACAAGGTAACAATCACACCGGCAGAAGTTCGCTACTACTTCCGGAACCTGCCTGAAAAGGAAATTCCGCAGATCGATGCCCAGATTGAATATGCCCAGATCACCGTCCTTCCTACCATCAGTCTGGAAGAAGAAGACCGCATCAAAGCAAGTCTCCGCGACCTGAAACGCCGCATCGAAAGCGGAGAAAGCGGTTTTGCGCCATTGGCTGTTATGTATTCTGAAGATCCGGGATCGGCCCGTAACGGCGGAGACCTCGACTACATGGGACGCGGAAACCTGGACCCTGCATATGCAGCAGCGGCATTTAACCTGAAAGGCGATAAAATATCGAATGTCGTAAAAAGTGAATTCGGATACCACATCATCCAGGTGGTTGACCGCCGGGGAGAGCAAATCAAAACCCGGCACATCCTGATGAAACCTAAAGTTTCACCCCAGGCGATGGAAAAAGCTTTCGGACAAATCGACAGCATTGCCGATTTCATCCGCAAAGGAACGGTTAAATTCGAAGAAGCTGCCATGCGCTGGTCATACGACAAAAACTCACGCAACAACGGCGGAGTGGTCATCAATCCTGAATCGGGAGAAGCCAAATGGAGGCTGAATGAACTTGATCCGGATGTCAGCAAGATCATTTCTAAAATGAACATCAACGAAATCTCGAAACCCTTCCAAACCATCGACGACAAACAACGCCCGGTATACAAAATTGTAAAACTCATCAACAAAAGCGCCGCCCACACCGCAAATCTGCGCGACGATTATGTGGAACTGAGCAACATTTACATGAATTCGAAGAAAGAGAAAACACTCGACTCCTGGATTCGCGAGAAACAATCGGGAACTTATGTACACATCGACGATACATTCGTGAATTGCAACTTTAAATACAAAGGTTGGGTGAAATAAAATAGTGTTGTGCCGGAAAAATCCGGCATAACATTTTACTCCGGAAGTGCCCCGCACTTTATGAGGCTGGTTAATACAGAACAAGAAAGAAAAGATGGTATTTAAGAATGAAGTGGAAGCTGTAAATGAGCTGGCCATAAAATTTGACCAGTTACGTTCCGAAATTAAAAAGCGGATTTACGGTCAGGACCAGATCATTGATCAGGTGCTGGTTTCCATGTTTAGCCGGGGGCATTGTTTACTCATCGGCGTTCCCGGACTTGCCAAAACCTTGTTGGTCAATACGATTTCCGAAGTGCTCGGCCTTCAGTACAAACGCATCCAGTTCACGCCCGACCTGATGCCGTCCGACATCATCGGAACCGAAATTCTGGACAAAGACCGGGAATTTAAGTTTGTCCGCGGCCCCGTTTTTGCCAACATCATTCTGGCTGACGAAATCAACCGGACTCCGCCCAAAACGCAGGCTGCCCTGCTGGAAGCCATGCAGGAACGCTCGGTGACCGCCGCCGGACAAAAGTACGAACTCGACAAGCCGTTCTTTGTACTGGCCACTCAAAATCCGATTGAACAAGAAGGAACTTATCCGTTACCCGAAGCACAACTCGACCGGTTTATGTTCTCCATCTGGCTCGACTATCCGGATTTTCAGGATGAACTGACCATTGTCCGGAATACCACTTCCGACTTTTCCACGCACCTGAAAGAGATCATTTCCAAAGAGGAAATCCGCTATTTTCAGGATTTGGTACTGAAAGTTCCGGTGAACGAGAATGTATTGAAATATGCTGTAAATTTGTCGGCTAAAACACGCCCGAATACTGAGCTGGCTGCACCGGTAAGCAACAAATACCTCAAATGGGGAGCAGGCCCGCGCGCATCGCAGTACCTGGTTCTGGGAGCAAAAACACTGGCAGCCCTTCGGGGGAAATATTCTCCTGACATTGACGACATTAAAGAAATTGCTGTCAGTATTCTCCGGCACCGGATTATTAAAAATTATAAAGCCGAAGCTGAAAATCTTTCGGTTGAAGATATTATTTCTGAATTGATGAAATAGCTGAATGACACGATCTGGCTCATCCTTAAAAACAGGCAACCGCCTTATTCTTATCTCTTTAATCTGTTTGCTGGCTTTTTCAGGTAAAGCGCTGGCGCAAAACAGAAAAAAGGTCGAAATTCTGCATTGCGACCTGCTCGATTTCAACCAGAAGATTGTTGCCAATGCCCAGCAGCTGCTGGGTAATGTAAACATCACGGTTGACGGGGCTATGATGTGGTGCGACAGTCTGTACTCGTACACCAACAATACCGTGGATGCATTCGGCAACGTGCATATTGTGCGCGGTGACACGCTCAACATGTATGCCGATTTCATTAACTACAGCGGAGAGACCAAACTGGCCAAAGCCCGCCGTAACGTAAAACTGATCGACAAACAGGTCACCCTGACCACCGACTCGCTCGACTACTCGATGATCAACGACCTGGCATCGTACAATTATTCGGGTACGGTAAAAGACTCGACCAACGTACTGACCTCCGTTGTCGGACAATATTACGTCAACGAGAAAAAAGCCCTTTTTAAAACTCAGGTAGATGGCGTAACCAAAGACTACAAAATCAAATCGGACACGCTCATTTATTTTACCAGCACTAAAAAGGTTTTCATTGAAGGACCAACCCACATTTTTAACGAAAAGGATACACTTTATGCGGAATTCGGCTGGTACGACAGCATGAAAAACTACGCCCGGCTGACTAAAAAACCCCGCATCTGGAATGTCAAACAAAGCGTAAAAGCCGATTCGATCTATTACGACAAGATCAGCGGCGAAGGGCTGGCCATGGGACGTGCACGCATTCAGGATATTGAAAACAGCATCATCGTTGTTGGTAACCGCGTCCAGTATAACGATCTGGCAAAAACAGCATTGGCTACCGATTCGGCTGTACTCATCCAGTACTCCAAAACCGATTCGCTTTTTTTACATGCCGACCGCCTGAGAACGATGCCCGACACCACCACCTCAAAAAAGCCGGTACAGGTAAAAAAAGGCTCACCAAAAGCAGCATCCCAGGATACTGTTCCTGACTCGCTGACCCTGGCAACTCCAAATCCGGAAGAGCAGGCCCGCATAGAACCAAACGCTGATACGCCTGACCCCAAAGCAATGAGTGCCGACACTCTGCGCCTGAAAGATCGGAAACCGGATCTTTCTCCCGACGATGTTTTGCCGCCGCCGCAGTTGCCGTCCGAAGTCATGAAAGCCGAAATCCCACAAGCTGATACCATAAAATCGCCACCCGACCCCCGGCTGGTTCTGGCTTACCATAAAGTGAGGTTCTTCCGCGAAGACATGCAGGGAAAATGCGACTCGCTGGTCTACTGGTCGAAAGATTCGACCATACAACTATTTACCGAACCGGTAATCTGGTCGGGTAAAAATCAAATCACCGCAAATTTCATTGAAATAGTCAACCGCAGCAAAGATCCCGACGAAATCCGGATGAAGGAAGACGCGTTTATCATTGCTATGGAAGACGACAGCCTTCGGTTCAACCAGATCAAAGGAAAAAATATGACAGGCTTTGTCCGCCAGAACAAGTTATACAAAATCGATGTCAACGGAAACGGGCAATCCAACTACTATGCCCGCGACAAGAAAGGCATAATCGGCCTGAATAAAGCCGAAAGCAGCAACATTTCCATTTACATGAACGATGGAAAAGTAAAGAAAATCGCGTTCATCAAATCGCCGGAAGGAGAACTCAAGCCTTTGGAAGAACTGGAAGAAAGTGACAAACTTTTACCCGGCTTCAAATGGCAGGAAGAGTTCAGGCCCAAAAACAAAGAAGACATTTTCAGTCATCCGGCCCCCAAAACGGAAGCGGAAATCAAAGAAAACCTGCTGCCGGTTCCCGGCAAAAGTTTGAGATAGTGTAACACCAGCCGGACTGCAACCCGCCAATCAGGAGAAAATAAAAACCGCCCAATGGAACGAAGCTTTTTTGAACGGATCAAACGCATTCAGGCTCTTGCCGAAATCGGCCTGGAATACTGCAACATCGGTTACGACAAGGAACGCTACGAAGAAATACAGGCCATTTCGCTGGAAATGCTGGAACAGCTCACCGAAGTTCCGGTACCGAAAATTCAGGCTGTCATTCAGGAAAAAAACGGCTATAAAACGCCGAAGGTTGATGTCCGTGCGGTTGTTTTTAATCCCGAAGGCCGGATTTTGCTGGTTCAGGAAAAAGCGGACGGATGCTGGTCGTTGCCCGGCGGTTGGGCCGATGTAGGCTATACTCCCCGGCAAATTGCCGAAAAAGAGTGCTTTGAAGAAGCCGGCCTGGACGTCAAAGCCAGTCGTCTGCTGGCCGTTATGGATAAAACGGCGCAGCGCATGCCTCCTGAATTTGAATACGTGTACAAGTTGTTTATCCGTTGTGAACCTGCGCACCTGCAAATTGCCTGTGGCACCGAAACCGACAATGTCGGCTGGTTCAGTGAGCATGATTTGCCCGAACTTTCTCAACCTCGCGTCATTGAATCACAAATCCATCTGATGTTTGCTTATTTCCGGGGCGAAAAAACTGAAGTTCACCTGGACTGATCAGCCGGCTTCCAAAACCCGGAGGTGTACCGAAAAACTTCAGATCGCCTCCTTCCCCGGAAGCTGAAAAGAATTTTGATTTGGAATTTTCTTTCCATTTCGTAGATTTGCAGACCAGACCAGACCGGTTTACTTTAAAAACTTACCAATGAAACGTTACCTCTTTTTTACCTTGCTGCTGGCTTGTCCCTTTCTGGGGATTTCACAAACCAGATTTCAGTTCCAGAACACCCGCTTGTCTACAGAGGAACGGGTCGAAAGTTTACTTTCTGAAATGACCCTTCAGGAGAAAATCGATCAGATGCTTTTTACATCTCCGGCCATCGAGCGGCTCGGAATTCCGGAGTACAACTGGTGGAACGAATGTTTACACGGTGTGGCCCGCGCCGGATATGCCACCGTTTTCCCGCAGTCGATTACCATCGCGGCTTCGTGGGATACCGACCTGATTCATCGGGTTGCCAGTGTCATTTCTGACGAAGCCCGCGCCAAACACCATGAGTTTGCCCGCCGCGGACTGCGGAAGATTTATCAGGGGCTGACTTTCTGGTCGCCCAACATCAATATTTTCCGCGATCCCAGATGGGGCCGCGGCCACGAAACTTATGGCGAAGACCCGTTCCTGACCGGGCAACTGGGACTTCAGTTTGTAAAAGGCCTGCAGGGCGACGACCCGAATTACCTGAAAGTTGTGGCAACCGCCAAACATTTTGCCGTTCATTCGGGACCGGAACCCTTGCGGCATGTGTTCGACGCGAACATCAGCGAACGTGATCTGCGCGAAACTTATTTGCCCGCTTTCCGCACCCTGGTGGTCGATGGCGGCGTGTATTCCATCATGGGCGCTTACAACCGCTTCCGGGGCGAGGCTTGCTGCGCCAGCACCGAACTTTCAGGAATATTGCGCAACGAGTGGGGTTTTCAGGGCTACATTGTGAGCGATTGCTGGGCCATTTCGGACATCTGGCAATACCATAAAATTGCCAAAGACGCCGCCGAAGCAGCTGCCCTGGCAGTAAAACGCGGTACCGACCTGGAGTGCGGTGTCAGCTACAAAGCTTTGCCCGAAGCCGTGAAACGCGGGCTGATTACGGAAAAAGACCTCGATGTTTCGGTCGCCCGACTGATGACCGCCCGGATGAAACTGGGCATGTTCGATCCGGACGAGCAGGTGCCGTATGCGCAGATTCCTTTTTCGGTGAACGATAATCCGGCACACGACAACCTGGCAAGAGTGGCCGCACAGAAAAGTATTGTTTTACTGAAAAACATTAACCAAACCTTGCCGCTGAAAAAAAATCCGGCGAAAATAGCCGTTATCGGCCCGAATGCTGATGAGATTGAATCGTTATGGGGAAACTACAACGGAATTCCATCGCATCCGGTAACTGTATTGCAAGGCATCAGAAACAAAGTCGAACCGCAATCGGAAGTCCTGTATGCCCAGGGTTGCGAACTGGCCGACGGCATCGTGAAACTCTCCCCGATCCCGTCCGTTTACCTCGAAACCGAAGACGGCAAACAGGGGGCTTTCGGCGAATATTTTGCCAACAATAAACTCGAAGGCGAACCACTGTTTACCCGCATTGACGACAACATTGATTTCTACTGGGAAACCGGCTCGCCCGATCCGCGTATGCCCGTTGACAATTACGGTATCCGCTGGACCACTTACCTGAAAGTTCCGGAAACCGGAGCATACGAAATCGGAGAATGGAGCATGCCATCCTTCAAAATCTACTGCGACGATAAGGAAATACTTGCCGGGAACAACGAACATCATGCCTTCCACAACTCGGTCAAATTAAATCTGGAAGCCGGGAAACGCTACAAACTGGTATTCGATTACCGCAATTACCACGGCGATGGCGATGCCCGCTTGCTGTGGGCAACACCGCAGCCCGACATGCTCGCTCAGGCTGTTGAAACTGCCAAAAGATCGGACGTCGTGGTTCTGGTCCTGGGCCTGAACCAACGACTGGAAGGTGAAGAAATGCCCATCCAGGTTGACGGGTTTAAAGGTGGCGACCGCACCCACCTGAACCTGCCAAAAACTCAGAGCACCCTGATGGAAGCCATTAAAGCCACCGGGAAACCTGTTGTTCTGGTATTACTCAACGGAAGTGCTCTTTCCATTAATTATGCAGCCCAAAATATGGACGCCATCCTGACAGCCGGCTATCCCGGACAACAAGGCGGAAACGCGGTGGCCGACGTGCTCTTCGGCGATTACAATCCGGCCGGACGCCTGCCCGTTACGTACTACCAGTCGGTTGACCAGCTGCCGCCCTTTGAAAACTACGACATGGAAGGCCGCACCTACCGCTACTTCCGCCAGTTACCGCTGTATCCTTTCGGCTTCGGCCTCAGCTATACGCGCTTCAGCTATTCGGATTTAAATCTTCAGAAAGAGGCCAGAACGGGCGACCCGATTACAGTATCGGTTAAAGTAACCAACTCGGGCGAACGGGACGGTGAAGAAGTGGTTCAGCTGTACCTGACCGACGAAAAAGCGTCAACGCCGCGTCCGATCCGTCAGCTCGAAGGTTTTAAACGCATCTTCCTGAAAAAAGGAGAATCGGAAACCGTGGCATTTACCCTGGAGCCGCGCCAGTTTTCAATGATCAATGATAAAAACAAACTGGTGATTGAACCGGGATATTTCACCGTTTCGGTGGGCGGTGAGCAACCCGGATTTACCGGAGCTACCCATGCCGAAACTACCGGAACCCTCGCCGGAAGAATTAAACTGACAGGAAAGGCAGTTGAAATCAACTAGCTGGTTTGGCTTTTCTTTCACACGGAAGCTGCTTTTCAGCCTGCCAAAGCACTACTAATGTGTTGTAAAACATATTCCGTGCGAATTAAAAGACCTTCCGTACGGTGTAAAACATCTTCCGCACAGAGTAAAGCATCTGCCGGGTGAGTGAACAAATCTTCCGTATGGTGAAAACAACCATCCGCGTGGCGAAGAGCATCGTCCGTGTGGTGAACCGATGCTTCCGGAGGGTGCAAAAGGGTTCCGGAGGGGAGAAACACCTCTCCGGAGCCCTTTTGTTAGATTTTCAATTTATGCTACATCATCATACTCTGTAAATAGCCCAATAAGGTTATTGTCTACATTGTTTAACTAACTACTAAGGTTAAAAAGTAAATGATAAGGTTTCAAAATCTCATTTTTTTTACAAAACCTTAGTAGAAATTTTAGGTATAAAACAACTACAACCTTATTAACTTACTGTATTTCGGGTGCTAATTGTTCAGTTTTATTAAACTCAGGTTATCTGCGTTTCAGCCAAAGTTCCAGCCGCCGGCACCAGACAAAAACAACTGCCAGTAAAATCCGGGGAATGATCAAAATCGCCATCGGATAACCGATAGCCATAAACAAAAGCGGATCTTCGAGCTGCGAGTGCGAAACGGCAATGTGGTGGTTCAGCAAATCAGCATCTTCTTTGCTCAGCTTTCCTTCTTCCGACTGGCTGATCATGATGGCTCCGCCGTACGAAAGGCCGAGCGTGTAGGCCACCATCCACAAAAACCCGGTGTTGGCGGGCAGACCCATTATCCGCAGCAAGGGTATGAATGGTTTCAGAATCCATTTAATCAGGCCAAACTCATTCAGTATCTTCTGCACAATCAGCAGCAGATTAACCAGAATCACAATTTTGACCGTCGTTACCAGCATTGCTTTGCCCCAACCGGTAAGAGCCGGAATCAGCTCTTTGCTTTGCCTGACGATGGTTTCGGAGCCTGCAGCTGCTTCGCCGGGCAAAATCAGGTTGAGCGCCCAGGCCGCAATCAGGCTGGCCGACAGCCGGACGGCAACCATCCGCCAGGGTTGCGACCCGGTTCGTTTCTGAATGGCTGTTTCAACAATCAGGGCGTGCGAAATCAGGCACATCACCGCCAGGATTGTTCCTTCGCGGTATCCGGTTCCGAGGGTGGTCATCACGGCAATTACCGAATAGATATTGGTAAAAAAGCTCGTAATAAGCACGATGGACGCTTGTCCGGATAACCCGATCAGTTTAAACAAAGGGGCCACCCAACCGGCAATCACATTCAGGACACCGAAAAAGTCGAGCAAAAAAACAGCAAACGAAACCGGGATGGTCAGTTTGAGCAGCCACACCGCTGTTTTAGTACCCTGCGGCAACGAGGTTTTTACACAGTTGGCCAGCCGTTGCCGGATCGTTGAAGATTCGTGATTCATGTCTGCGGAAAGTAAAAAAGCAGCTCACAAAAGCTGCTTATATATTTTTAAAGGATGATTCATCACCCGATATTCAAACAATTATTAAACCAATCCGGCAAAGCCCATAAAGGCCAGCGCCAGGATTCCGGCGGTTACCAGCGCAATCGGAATACCTTTCATGCCTTTCGGCACGTCGGCTA
>JAEUSS010000444.1 GCA_016788685.1 Prolixibacteraceae bacterium
AAGTTGGTTGAATCGGCAACCAAAACCCGTTTGGTAAACAGGCTGTCGTTACCCGTAACGGTTCCCGATTCGATACTGATCTGATTATTCATAACCGAAAAGAAAACGACAACCGACACTAAACCGGTCTTCAGGCCCAGGCTTTGACCCGAAAATAACCATCCGAAAAAATTACTGAACGAATTCATCTTTACTTTTGTCCGGCTGTTTTTCAGCAGAAAAGCATACATCAGCCGATCCTCCACGACACTGTCGGGTTCGCCAACCCGATCGTTCCGAAGAAGTTGCGCCAACTCCAGTTCCTGATTTTTACGTTTCATGATGCTTCTTTTTATTTTTTAATTCACATTTTTGTTTCACTCACCAGGCAATTTCATCCTTCAAATACCCCAGCTTCTCGCCCAGTACTTTTCGGGTATAAAACAGCCTCGACTTTACGGTTCCCTCCGGTAGTTCCAATATTTCAGCCACCTCGCGTACCGAAAAACCTTCGCGGTACCGCAACACGAAAGCCGAACGATGTTCCTCGCCCAGCTGATCGAGCATTTGAAAGACCTTTTCGATCACCAGTTCCGGTTCAATGACCGGTTCATTCTGAAAATCGATCCGGGGTTCAACCGATTCATATTCCTGATATTCCTGACGGACACCCCTTCTTCGGTATTCGTTTTTGCACATGTTGTTGGCCACCGAAAAAAGCCAGGTCGGAAACGGATAAGCCGGATTATAACTTTCAGGCTTTTCAATGAGTTTCATAAAAAGTTCCTGCAAAAAATCGTTCGCCTGTTCCGACTGGTTTCCAAGCATCCGGAAAAAGTAATAATACATCCGTCCTTTGTACCGGAAGTACAACTCACCAAATGCCGTCTGATCGCCCGCAACGATTTGCTGCATCAGCTGGCTGTCAGTAATTGTTCTGTTTTTTTTCCTGAAAATCAATTCGACGATTTTTTTAGAATGAGCCAGATTAAACCTATATACGAACTTACAATAACCAGTGGCGCAAGGGAGATCCGCCTGAAACTGAAAATTTCTTCGTTAAAAACATTCGGATCGCCGGAACCGCCTCCGCTCATCAGCACAAAACCCAAAGTTAGCAAACCAACCAGCAGGAACAATCCGACGTATTTCTTTTTCTGAAAGATCATACTTTTTTGTTCCTGTACACGCCAGAAACAAAAGGTTCAACTGCAGCCATCAAAAAACCGGAAAAAGAATCGGCTCAGCCATTCTTTTTCCGGTTTATCCTTTCCTGACGATCAGGGCTACTTTACAGCCTGCTCCACGGAATAGCCGCAACGATTAAAGCCAGCGCAAGCAAAAAGAAAATGGATGCGATCCGGAATTTGCCGGTATCGGTAACCGCTTTTTTCGATTTGGCACGGCCAATGTGAACCAAAACGACGGCTATCAGCATCATCGATAAATGCTCGACGGCGTAAAAGCGTAAATCGGCATTTTTCATGGCAGCTCCGAAATCAGAAAGAGCCATCTTTGTAATCGGGCTCAGGAAAAAATAAAGTACCGCCCCGATGAGTAATTGCAGGTCCATCAGCGAGGTAAATACGATTCCGAGCATATTATCCACCTTTTTCCAGGGTTGATTTCCGAACCAACCGGCCAGATATTTAACCAGGGTAACCACTAAACTAAGTAAAAGTAACCAACGTAAGGCATCGTGCAAGTGTAAAAAACCAGTGTACATGTCTTCTGAAATTTAAATGTTTCGATACTTAACGAACGAAAACTGTTTTGGTTGAGAAAATCTTGCCTGATTTGTTTCACCGGATATCAACACCTTCCACCATTCGGAACCCGGGTGTTGGGTCGAGCGACAGGCTAATCATCCGGGCGGCCAGCTGATTGACCGGCGTCGGCCGGTATTTCTTCAGGATAAAACGCGTCAGGAACCGGCTAATGATCAGCCCCACTTTTTCGCCTGTCCGCTTTTCCTGACGGTCGCCGTCCAGAATGGAAGGACGAAAGATCAGCAGTTTCCGGAACAATAGCCGCCCAACGGCATCTTCCAGCTCGCCTTTGATGCGGGAATAGAAGACCGACGAGTGAGGATTTGCGCCCATCGACGAAACAAGGACATAAGTCGGGACACCATTCCCGGCGGCAGCTTTGGCAAATTCGTACTGGTAAGTGAAATCGACCCGATACTGATTATCCCGGGTTTTGGCTGTTTTGATCGTGGTTCCCAGGGTTGAAAACAGCACATCGCCCTGCACCAGATGCTGCCAACTTTCGGTCCGGTCAAAATCGATGAGCTGCTCCTCCAGTTTCGGATGCCCGATACCGGTCGTCCGGCGAACGAAAATCCGCACCCGTTCATACTCCGGATGAGCAAGCAGTTGAGCGACGAGTTGCTGACCAACCAGCCCGCTGGCCCCGACTACATTGGCAATTTTTCCCATTTTATCGTTTTTTGATGATTCCATCGTCGAGTAATTGTTGAAAATGTTCGGTAATGGTTTGCTCAAACGGGCGGAAATCCATTCCTAGATCCCGGCGGATGTACGAATTATCGAGCCGGACATCGTAGCCCACATTCAGACGAACATACTTACGGGTGAAGCCGGCCAGCGGGGCGATCAGCAGAAATAACCACTTCGGGACAAACGATTTGGGAAGCGGGTACTGCGGATAACCGGCCCGGATGGCATTGGCCAGATCCAGGAAACTCTTCTCGTGAGCCGAACAGATGTGCCGGCCCGAGGCTGCCGGCGTAAAGCCTGCCCGAATGTGCGCCTGCGCCACGTCGCGCACATCCACAAAACTCATTGCTCCGGAAGGCACTCCGGTTTTAAATTTTCCGGAGGCGAGCTGAACCATCAGGTCGATGCTCGTTGAATCGGTTCGTTTGCTGAGCGAAGGCCCCATGATCAGTCCGGGATTAATGGTCAGCAGGTCCCAGCGGCTTTGCTCACCGACCATCGACCAGGCCAGCTTTTCGGCTACCGTTTTAGAGTACGAATAAGGCTGATGCCCGGCCGAACTCGAAAAGTTCCAGTGCGCTTCCGTAAAAACTCCCCCTTCAGTCTTCCGGATATCGGCCGCATCGCCAAACACCGCCACGATACTTGAGGTCAGCACCACCCGTTTAACGCTTTCAGTGGCATTCACCGATTCGAGCACATTGCGGGTTCCTTCCAGGGCCGGTTCAACCAGGTCTTTCTGCGCATCCTTTATTCCTGAAATTTTGAATGGCGAGGCCGTGTGTATCACCAGTTCGCAACCGGCCATGGCTTCGGCAAAACTTCCCTTCCGGAGCAGGTCGGCTTCAAAAAACTGCAATACACCTTTGCTTTTAACGGCCAGTGCGGTCAGGTGGGCATACTTGTCTTTCTGCGCCAGGCTCCTGACAGTTGTCCGGACCTCCAGTCCCTGATCGAGCAATTGTTTCACGATCCAGGAAGCCAGGTACCCGGTTCCTCCGGTTACCAGCACCGGTTTTGACCGATCGATTATATTCATGTCTTATGTTCTTTAAATAAGGTGAGTATTTTGAAAGCCTGAAAATACCAAATTGTTTGGGAAATGATCAGCCAAAGCCCGTAAAAACGCTCCGGAGAATAAGCCTGTCGGGACTAAAAAAGATCATTCAGGTCAGCTTCAACCGCAAATAAAATTCCGCATCCGGGAAACAAATGCCATTGAAATCCAGAAACCAATCAGTCCGGAGATCAACCAAAATTCGTTTTACTTGTTCATATTCTGATTTTCCGGACTAAAGCATCTTTTTATTTATAAACCTAAATATGAAACAACGATGGTACCAAAAATTCACAGTTTGGGTGGCTACATCCATGAGTATCAGAAAAGTCTGACCAATCCCGAGTCCTTTTGGGCTGAAATTGCCGAAGGTTTTCACTGGACTAAACGCTGGAATAATGTTCTGGAATGGGATTTCGAAGGGCCTTCTGTCCAATGGTTTTCAGGAGGAAAACTTAACATTACCGAAAATATCTTCGAACGAAATTTATATACCCTTGGTAACCAGCCGGCCATTATCTGGGAACCCAACAATCCGGAAGAACCCAACAGAACACTCACCTACACAGAGTTATACCATGAAGTCAACAAATTTGCCAATACACTTAAAAGGCTGAAGGTCGGAAAAGGCGACCGGGTGGCCATCTACATGCCGATGGTTCCTGAACTGACTGTTGCAATGCTGGCCTGTGCGCGGATCGGAGCCATCCACTCGGTTGTTTTCGCCGGATTTTCGGCGGCATCGCTGGCCGATCGCATCAACGATGCTGAAGCTAAAGTAGTACTGACTGCCGACGGAGGTTTCCGTGGTGAAAAAATCACTCCTCTCAAGAACATTGTCGACGAAGCACTGGAAAGTTGCACCTGTGTAGAAACCGTGGTGGTTTATCAGCGAACCAAAGCGAAAATAAACATGCTTGAAGGCCGGGACATCTGGTGGCACGATGCCGTTGCGGGCCAATCAACCGAATGCCCCGCCGAGGAAACGGACTCTGAAGATGTCCTCTTTATACTTTACACATCCGGATCGACCGGAAAACCCAAAGGAATTGTGCACACCATCGGCGGATACATGGTTTATACAGCCTATACGTTCCGGAATGTGTTTCAGTACAATGCCGGCGATGTATACTTTTGTACGGCCGACATCGGCTGGATCACCGGTCACTCGTACATCGTTTACGGCCCGCTGCTGAACGGAGCACAAACTCTGATGTTTGAAGGCGTTCCAACCTGGCCAAACCCGGGACGTTTCTGGGATGTAGTCGACAAATATCAGGTCAACCAGTTCTATACCGCACCCACCGCTATACGTTCGTTATTGTCGCTGGGTATGGAGCACATCATCGACAAAAAGTTATCATCGCTCAAGGTACTAGGAACTGTTGGAGAACCCATCAACGAAGAAGCCTGGCACTGGTACCACGACCACATCGGGCGAAACCGCTGCCCCATCGTCGACACCTGGTGGCAAACCGAAACCGGCGGCGTGATGATCAGCCCGATTCCCGGAATCATTCCGACCAAACCCTCGTTTGCAACTCTGCCGCTACCCGGAATTCAGCCCATCATTGTTGATGCCGAAGGAAAAGAACTGAGCGATCACAGCGTGAAAGGAAATCTCTGCATCCGTTTCCCATGGCCGGGAATAGCCCGTACCATCTGGGGCGATCACGCCCGGTTCAGGGAAACTTATTTCTCCACATTTAAAAACCTTTATTTTACCGGCGACGGAGTTCAGCGCGATGAAGACGGCTATTACCGCATCCTGGGGCGGGTTGATGATGTGATTAATGTATCGGGGCACAGGCTTGGCACTGCCGAAATTGAAAATGCGATCAATGCGCATCCGCTGGTCAACGAATCGGCTGTAGTGGGTTATCCGCACCCGATCAAAGGACAAGGTATATACGCGTTTGTGGTCTGCGGCGAACTTTCGACCGGTGGTGAAGAAGGAATCCGGAAAAGTATCAAAATGGCGGTTAGCAACCTGATCGGGCCATTTGCGCGCCCCGACCTGATCCAGCTGGTTCCGGGATTGCCCAAAACCCGTTCAGGAAAGATTATGCGCCGGATACTCCGTAAGATTGCAGAAGGAGATGCCTCCAACCTGGGCGATATTACTACTTTACTCGATGAAGAGGTGGTGGTGAAGATTATTGACGGCGCTTTGGTTGAGGTAAAACGGTAGAAAAGTTTTAAGCTCTCCGGCATTGGAGCGCAGCCAATGCAACGAGTTGCGGGTTTCGGGTTGAACATTACCCGGAGCCCGCAGCCCTCAACAAAGTTATTCTTGCATGAGTCCCATCGATTTGAAGACCATTTCGGTCACTCCGCGACGGCTTTCCTTAAACTTTTCAGTATTGGTAAGATCAGATTCGACGTTGCAAACATAGAGCCACACATTTCCGTTCTCTTCCAGGTAACCGACCAGCCAACCCACATTTTTACCGTCTTGAACAGTCATCCCGGTTTTTCCCCGAAATGTCCATTTATCCGTCTTTTTCAGGATAATCAGTTTCTTAATCAGATCGACATTTGCCTGTGAGAACGGAAGTTTATCGGAATAGAAATTCTGAATAAAATTCATCTGTTCCCAGGGCGTAATGCGCGAATCGCCCCAAAGCCAGAAACGGTCAATCGTTTCGTTGGAAATAATCATCTGCCCGTAATCCACATCATTCACCATCTCGTTCATCCTATCGGAGCCGATGCGGCGGGAAAGTTCCTGAAAATAAGGCACCGCCGAATACTGAATGGCCGATGCCAGCGTATGCGCTTTATTCCATGCACCTTCGGTACTTACCACACTGTCCCATGGCATAACCGTATTCTCATCAGTCACGATACCGGTTTCCAGCCCAATCAAGGTATTCAGGATTTCGAACGTTGTTGCGGGCAAAAATCCCTGTTCGCAGCGAACCGAATTATAAATCTGATAGAGGTCATTTTGGGTATCGTACAGCAGAAAGCAACCCTTAACGCCATATTGCTCAAAAAAAGGCTGAAAGTTTGGCGGAACATCTTTGGCCGGTTGGATAGTACACGCCCCCGAAACAAAAAGCAACACTGCAAACAACCATATTTTACAACAATTAGAGCGCATAATTTTAATGTCAGTCATTCTGTAATATAAAAAAGGAGCGGCTGTGGCCGCTCCTTCAAAAGTATATTTTTTATTGGTTGGTTGTTGCTGTTCCGGACAGACACCACACACAAAATAATCTGCAATTTATTTGGCGACCCGCTCGAGCCACTTTACCATCGCCAGCATCACTAACATAGACAATAAACAAACAAGAGCAAACACACTCCAGGTGATTGAAATTGAAATATTGTCATACATCATCGCACCAAGGAACAAGGAGAAATTCCCAACCGCCGTAGCAGTTAGCCAACCACCCTGCATTAAACCCTGCATGTGTGCCGGGGCAACTTTCGAGACGAAAGAGATTCCGAGAGGCGAAATAAACAATTCAGCAACGGTTAAAATAAAATAAGTTGCAAACAATAACCAGGGAGTAACTTTTAATGATGCGTCAAGACCACCCTGCGCTTCCACTTCACTCAATACCGGTAGCCCAAGCGAGCCCAAAGCCATTACAATAAATGCAAGGGCTGCAATACCCATTCCTATTCCAATCTTTTTGGGAGTTGATGGTACAATACCTTTCTTTTCCAGAAAGCTAAATACGAAAATCACAAGTGGAGTGAGGAATACGACTAAGAATGGATTGATTGATTGGAACATTTCAGCCGATCCGAAAATACCTCCAAGCAGGGTATAATCTTTGGCAAACATGGTCAGAGTTAATCCATTCTGATGAAATGAGAACCAGAAGAAAATGACGATACCAAATACAGCCAGCAGCGCATAAATCCGCTGTTTAATTTCATGGGCGTCTTGTTTGATTTGATCAGCAGTCAAATTCGAGACAGTTTTGACTTTTACTTTTGGAGTTGGCAAAGTCTTTTTCGATACCAGGAATATTACCAGTGAAATTGCCATCGCAACCACGGCTGTTAAAAATGCATAGTGAAATCCGGTATTGAAAGCATCCAAGTAGCTGGTTGCAAAGTCCGACAAACTAGTCGGGATTGTGCCATCTGATACTGTTTTGGCCAATTCCGAGAACTTACCCGAAGCAACTTCTTCCGACATTTTCCCATCAAGATATTGATGGCACAAACCCGGCAATTCGGCATTATACGCATATCCCTGCATCTTAACAAAGGTATTTCTTACCCAGCTGGCCAGAAAGGGAGCAAACATTGCACCGACGTTAATAAACATGTAGAAGATCTGGAATCCGGAATCTCTTTTATTACGGAACTCGTCATTGTCATACATCTGGCCTACAAGGGCTTGTAAATTACCTTTGAATAATCCGTTACCAAATGCAATAACCAACAAAGCAGCTAATGCAATATACTTGGTTGTAATTAACATTGGTAACGCTAACAATGTATAACCAAGCGCCATAATAATCAGACCGACAATAATGGTTCCCTTATAATTTCTAAGTTTGTCGGCAATTAAACCACCCACTAAAGCCAAAATATAAATAGAACCATAAAAAATCGAATACAAAGCGCCGGCTTCAGTTCCTGTTAAATTAAATTTTGCCATTAAAAACAAAACCAAAATCGCCATCATAGTATAGAAACCAAATCGTTCGCCCATGTTAGCCAGTGCCGCTGCAATAAGTCCTTTCGGGTGTCCTTTAATCATATTTCAATTTTTTTAAAATGAATGAATATTGTATAATCTAAGTTTTTGCAATTCTGGCAAATATAATCAAGTTTTTAAGGAATAATATTTGATGATTGTCAGCCGCCGGTAAAATTATTGACAATTGTCCAAAATTTATGAGCAAGTTAAAATTGAATCAACGAACGGCTTAACTTTTCAAAACTTTCACTGTAGCCCCTGCATTTTGTCGCTCCTGAACCTATATTTTGTAATTTTAGCTCAAATCTGAACAGACATGAAACTTTTTACCTGCCGCCAAATCGCCGAAATCGATCAACTGACCATCCAACGTGAACCTATCTCCTCCATTGATCTTATGGAACGTGCTTCCTTTCAGGTTGCCGACTGGCTGATTCACCACCTCGACCACCAACGCCCGTTCCTGATTTTCGCGGGCCCCGGAAACAATGGCGGCGATGCGCTGGCTGTTGCCCGTATGCTGGCTTGGAGCGATCTGAAATGCACGGTATACCTGGCAACCTTTGATCGCCAACTCAAAGGTGATCCGGCCATTAACTGGAAACGACTGGAAGAACAGAATAAAGTTTCACTCAAAAAAATTGATTCGGAAGAGGTTATTCCTGAAATTCCGGAAAATGCTGTGGTCATCGACGGCTTGTTCGGATCCGGATTAAACAAACCACTGGACGGACTGGCTGAAAAGATTGTCGAAAGAATAAATCAGTCGGGTGCAACGGTTATTTCCATCGACATTCCGAGCGGACTGTTCGGCGAGAATAATTCAACAAACGATGCCGGCAAAATAATACGAGCCTCACAAACGCTCACTTTTCAATTCCCAAAACTCAGTTTCCTTTTTCCTGAAAATTCACGATTTGTCGGAGAATGGACCGTTTTACCGATCGGTTTGCACCCCGAAGCAATTAACCAAACGCCAAGCAAATACACCCTTCTGACCAACAAATTCATTTCAGGAAAAATTCAGAAACGCGGCAAGTTCTCGCACAAAGGGACTTACGGCCATGCCTTGCTGATTGCCGGAAGCTACGGAAAAATGGGTGCGGCCATACTCGCCTCGAAGGCCTGTTTGCGCTCCGGTGCAGGCTTATTAACCAGCCACATTCCGCGCCTGGGATACGAAATCATCCAAAATTCGGTTCCTGAAGCCATGACGTCCATTGATTCGTCGGAAACTGTCTTTTCCCAAGTACCTGATTTATCCGTTTTCTCGGCAATCGGAGTTGGCCCCGGAATAGATAAAAAAGAAGAAACACAGCTTGCCCTGCATGATTTACTTCAGGCCAGCCCGAAAAAGATGGTTATTGATGCCGATGCCCTGAATATACTTTCCGCAAACCGGGAGTGGTACAACCTCTTGCCTGAAAATGCAATTCTGACTCCGCATCCCAAAGAATTTGAACGACTTGCCGGACCCTCTGCCAACTCGTTCGATCGCATGCAGTTACAACTTCAGTTTTCGGCCAGGCACCAGGTTATTGTAGTTTGCAAAGGAGCGCATTCGTGCATCACCTTTCCTGACGGACGAGCCTTTTTCAACAGCACCGGAAATCCCGGAATGGCAACCGCAGGCAGCGGCGATGTACTGACCGGAATCATCCTCGGACTGCTGGCGCAAAGCTATTCTCCCGAAGATGCCGCACTGATCGGGGTCTATCTGCACGGACTGGCCGGCGACCTCGCTGCTGCCAGGCACGGACAATATGCCATGATCTCAGGAGACATCATTGAACAACTGGGAGCATCTTTTCTGCAACTTGAATAATATTTTGGCTATTTTTGGGTTTTTATAAACAAACTGAAGCTCCGACGTTCCATAAATCATCCGGAACTTCAGGCCAAAACAGAAACCAATTAAATTTCAAACGATGAGACTTTCAATATTTACTTTAATCCTCACATTTTTTGTCATCTCGATGGCCTCCGCTCAAAAAGACGACAAAAGAAAAGCAGCAACCGGAACAGTAGCCGGATCAGCTGAGGGAGTGGTTTACGCGCTTCCGCAAACAGGTATCCGTGTTCATGTAAAGGCCACCCGCGAACGCTATGTAAACGGGCCATTTCACATGTATGCTGAGAAAATGCTGGGTATCGGCAATGTACCGTCCACCAGCAGCGACCGGTGGAACATGGATGAAATGCGGATCGAAGCATTCAGCGAACCGGATCCCGATCAGATTCATAAAGCCATGGGACAGGCTGCAAAACTGGTCAGCCTGACAGAATCAGGCATCTTGTCCGGCATTAACGTATCTGTTAAAGCTCCGGAGTCGGCCATACAAACCCAATCGTTCCTGACCAAAGATCTGGACCAACAGGTTAAATTTACCGACCTGTCGATCTGGAGTTTCTATTCTGCTGCCGATTCAACCCGAAGCTTCAAAATGGTTTCCAAAAATATGGACCAAAAGGCTGCCGAAGCAGCAGAAACGATATTTAACCTCCGGAACTCCCGTTTTTCGTTGCTGACCAACGCCGACGACGAGCCGCTTCCGGATGGAAAATCATTTGAAGTAATGACCGAAGAACTCGGAAAAATGGAGCAGAACTACCTGGCGTTGTTTATCGGCAAATCGTCTAAACAAACCTACGAGTTTAGTTTCGATTTTATTCCGGGGCAAAAAACAGTAAAAGGAGAAGTATTCTTCCGATTCAGCGAAGACCGCGGAGTTCTGCCAAAGTCTGATTTGTCGGGCCGCCCGATTGTGATTGAATTAAGCAAAGCTGAAAATCTGGCGTCCAAACAGGCTGACATGAGTTCGGCCGAAAATGCAATTCCGGCCAAGAACGGACTCTACTACCGTATGCCCGGTGTGGCCGAAATCCGGATTATGGATGGAAGTACCCAACTTGCCGGAGCCCGTGTCCCGGTCGCTCAGTTCGGAACAACAGCCCCCATTCCGGAAGATCTGCTTGAAGGCAGCTTCAGGCTTGAATTTTTCCCCACAACCGGAGCCATTAAAAGCATCACGAATATTGAGAAACAATAGAAAAGATACCCACACAAAAAAACCAGGCCCAAAACTCCTGGTTTTTTTGTGCTTTTTATCGTCGTTACGCCGCAGGATATTTTCTTATATTAGTGCCCTTTAATTTTGCTTGCAGCCGCAACCATCGCAGCGTCATACCTTTTCCGGAACAACC
>JAEUSS010000104.1 GCA_016788685.1 Prolixibacteraceae bacterium
GGCAAAAATAACGGGTTTGCCTTCAGGAATATACTGCTTCCCGACAACTGTCACTTGCTTATGTGTCAGCCAAAAAGCAAACCGCACATAACACCTGAGGATTTCATATCCAACCGATGCCTTTTTCATATCAGGCAAGGACAGGTTTGCGCGACCAGAAGAACGCCAGTGTCAATCCGCTGATGATGTGCCAGACGCCCCACCAGGCCGCTATTATTGTCATGCCCCCCAACTCCATTTCAGGAGGGAAAATCTTGGGATTAAACATGAGCGCCAGGGCTAATCCTGAATTCTGTATCCCCGTTTCGATGGCAATGGTACGCCGGTCGGCAAACGGCAACCCATTCAATTTGCTGAAAAAGTATCCGGCAGACAATGCCAACAGATTGTGAAGCAAAACAAAAATAAAGACCAGGTGAACGTAACTGGTAAAATTATCGAAATTAGCCGAAAGCATGCCTACAACCATAAGAATAAAGAACAACAATGATCCTCTGCTGATCGGCTTTTTAATCTTTTCGGTAAGTTTCGGAAATTTTTTGGAGATAAGCAGGCCTGCAATTACCGGGATACCCAATAAAATGAATACCGTTTGAAACATTTGGTACTTATCAATTTCAAGAGGCCTGACCAGGTCGGTTGCATGATGGGCACTGAGAAAGTTGATGTACATGTTTCCCCAAAATGCAAAGTTGAATGGGGTAAAAAAAATGGCTCCCGTGGTTGAAACTGCGGTCAGGCTCACTGAAAGGGCAACATTACCCCGGGCCATCGAACTGATAAAATTTGAGACATTGCCCCCGGGGCAAGCAGCAACCAATATCATTCCGAGTGCAATTGTCGGTGTAGGATTCAATAAAAGTACCAGCAAAAAAGTTAATGCCGGGAGCAGAAAAGCCTGACTGACAAATCCGGCAACAGCTGACTTTGGATTCTTCAGGATTGCCTGAAAATGCGCTGGTTTAATGTCGAGTGCGACACCAAACATGATAAAAGCAAGTACAACATTCAGGAAAACCAAGCCGGAAGGTGAAAAATTCAGGCGAATATGGTCCAGCACTTCAAGAGAACTATTCATTAACAAGTCCGTTTTAGGAAAAATAGAAGGCCCAAAAATAAAAAACTATGGACAAAACGACTCCGTTTCATCCATAGTTTTTCAGTAAGCTGATATGATTAAGTCTAAAGACCTAGCAATTTCATTATTTTCTTAGGGATATCGGTATTATCCATGATACCGTTAAAATGCTCAGCTCCCGGTCCATAGGCAAATACAGGAACCATTGATGCGGTATGACTTCCGGTTGCATAGGCCCCTTTTACCATTCCTGTTTTAGGATTGCCGTCAACCAATGTAAAACCACCTGTTTCATGATCGGACGTAACAACGATAAGGGTTTCGCCGTCGTTGGCTGCAAATTCGAGTGCTTTCCCGATGGCACGGTCGAAATCGAGCATTTCGTTAATGAGATAGATCGTATTGTGCTGATGTGAGCCCCAGTCGATTTCGGAGCCTTCAACCATGATAAAAAAGCCTTTTTTATTCTGCCCCAGAATATTCAGTGCGGTTTGGGTAGCCAGCGGGAGGTCCATTGTACGCTTGGGGTAAACATCATTGTGCTCGTATGCGGTTAGTCCGGCCAGTTTCCCGGTTTTAACCTGAGCAATTTCGTCCATATCGCGCAGCACCAGGTAGCCTTTTTGTTTCAGTTCGCTGGTCAGATTGCGTTTATCTTTGCGTTCGGTAAAGAATCGGTATCCTCCCCCGATGAACACATCAATGTCGGTTTTAAGAAAATCGGCAGCAATATCTTCGTAGCTTCCCCGACTTCCCTGATGGGCAATAAACGATGCGGGAGTAGCGTGTGTTATGGCCGAAGTGGAAACCAGGCCGGTTGCCAGTCCTTTGTCTTCAGCCATTTCCAGCACGGTTTTAACCGCAACGGTATCGGTATTCACTCCAATTGCCCCGTTATTTGCTTTATGTCCGGTTGACAGCGCAGTTCCTCCGGCAGCGGAGTCGGTAACGTAACTATTGGCCGACTGAGTCTTCGCAAACCCAATTTGCCTGAAATTGTCCAGGAAGATCCGGCCTCCGTTAGCGGTCATTGCTCCAAAAACATGAGTAGTTCCCATCCCGTCGCCAATCATCAGAATCACTTTCTTAGGCTTCTTGGCTTTAAACTTCTGGGTAAAGGTCTTTACCTCATAGGGCTCTCCTCCCCGGTAAATCTTGGTTGAATCGGCCTCGGAAATGGTTTTGTAGTTTTCCTGTGCATAAAGTTGCTGAACTCCGACAATCAGGACGAAAAAAAGTAGTGTTTTTAAATTCATGTGCAGACTTTTTAATTAACGGTTTAGTATTCTATTTAGGCTTAGGTTTTTCTTCTTTATATAATTTACGTGGTAAAAGTAACTGAAATCGATTGCTGATTTTGCATTTTCACATTAAAAATATATGACATTTTCATTTTCGCTGAATGTGTTCAGGCTTCAGCCACAACGAATTTGCTTTTATTCATTTTGAATTACGTACATTTTCCCATTCCTTCCGGTCAAATTCTTCATTGATGCTGTAATCAATCCGGGTTTCTCCATAGTAATCCTTCAGAATGTTCAAAGAACGGAAATTAATGATGATTTGTTCAGCGCTCTTATAACTCAGGCGGGCAATCCGGGCATATTTACTTACCGATATTTTCTGATTATTCTCCAGATAATCAAGCAGAATCCTTTCAGCATCCGAATAACTGATCAGAATACCTTCCCTGCTCTGCTGCCGTTTCCACACTTCAATCATAACCTTGTTAGCCAGGCGGTTCTCGTCATCTTTCCTGAAATAAGCCCACCATTTTCCTTCTTCATCGCGTGCAAAATGTGGTTTATCCTTACTGGGTTCAACCATTACCTCCAATACCGTTTTTCCTTCAACAGCGTGCTGGCGGGTGGTA
>JAEUSS010000479.1 GCA_016788685.1 Prolixibacteraceae bacterium
ATTATATCAAGATGAAAGATAAAAGATAAAGTCATCTCCGCCCTCGTCAATAGTTGCAAAAGGTTTGTTAAAACAAAATCTACTTCAACAAAGTTCAAGTTAATTATTTTCCGGGAAGCGCACCTCCTATTCCGGAAGATCCGTTTCCCGGGACTTCCGGAACAAAGCAAAATCATTTGAGCAGGAACAGACGATTATGTCATCCGCAGGAACATACCGTTCACCTGCAGAAGATGGTCATTCACAGAAATTAGTTAATTATAAAAATTTAGTTATGTATTTTTAAATCGTAAGCATATTGCGCGATTTTTTTCATGTAAAAATTCAACAGTTTCAGTGTAAATTCAGAAATCAGCATGTGTTAACACCGCCTGAAGCAATGCTCTGAAGGCATCTAAAGCCACCGAATCCCCCTTCCGGTGGCTTTTTATTTACTTCACGCCTGCCGTGCTTTCATAAAAAAAACCGGACAGGATTAATCCCGACCGGTTTTACTGTTCTCTGTTTAATTGTTCTCCTGTTTAAAGCTTTGCGTTATAGCTTATATCGTAATTAACGGACTGAAACCTCGTTTATTTTCTCCAGCCCATCATTTTTTGACCTTGTCCGGCTCGCTCAAAGTGTCTTTCTTAAAAGCTCCGACAGACTGCTCCATTTCTGTTCCGATTCTATCTTCGGGAAAAGTACCGAATTCATAGCTAAAATCAGCAGATCTTTTTTCCGTTGTTTTTTTGCGGATGATTTCAATCTTCTCGCGATCACCTTTTAACATTTTCTTCTTGTATGTAATAATATCCGGATCATTCAAATCAATCAAGTGATCAGAATGCTGCATCCGGAGCATGTTCAGGTGTGGCGGTGACGGAGGCATTGGGGGCACCGGAGGAAGATGTTTCAAATTCCCGTCATGAAAATAAATCATCTGATTCTTCCCGCCATCGCCAATCCGCTTCCGCACAACAACCTTTTTCCCCAGCGAATCAATATTCTCGGTAACAATTTCCAGCACACCGCACGAATCCGTATTCCAAATCGCCGGATCGCCTTCCCTCACTCCTTTTCGGGTCATAATCAACATTCTCTCTTTACCGTTCAGCCGGTCAACCTTTACATCAACCCGGTGCAGTTTGTCAAAGCCCGAAGGATTGAATTTCCGGATGTGTTTGGCCGGGCTCAGCGTATCTCCGTTCCAGATAAAAACATCATCATTGGTCAGAATGGTGTCAAGTTCTGTTTTTTTTCCGTTCTCAATTTTTGTCATCCTGATGTGGCGCTCCTTTTTAGGTTCCTGCACTTCTTTATCTGCCCGCATTAAAGCAAATGACGAAAGCAGTACGGTTGTCAGCCCGGCAACCCCGAATGATAGCAAAGTGTTTCTCATGATTGTATCGTTTTAGTGAATGATTTCAGAAGCAAAGATACGTTTGACACTCCCGATCAACGAGTTAACGACCGGTTAAAATCTGTTAACAAAAAGTTAAAGTCCGACAACGGCCCTTTTTTATATTTATCTTTGAGTCACTAAACAGACATGCTGAGGTAAAAAACCGAAGACTGGATACTACGGCGCGATGCTCTTTCAGTATAAAATTTAGGTAAACGAACAGACGGAAACTATATAAACTATTTTCTTCCACGAGTGAATAAAAAAATAATCACTGCCCTCATTGTGCTGATGGGAATTTCGATTCTCGCCATCATCATCATTCAGCTGGTATGGATGAACAATGCCATCCGGGTCAGAAACGAGATGTTTGACCGCAGCGTTAACGAAGCGCTTACCAGCACAACCAACCGGCTTGAAACCATGCAGGATTTCAGGCTGATCAATCGGTTTGCGTTTGGCGATTCCGTTCGTTTCCCCGGTCGGCCGCCCGGGCCTCCCCTTCCTCCAAATCCAAAAGCGATCAGGATTTTAAAGAATCCGGTAAACCCGCCAAGCAAAAAAAAGATCGAAATGGTTGTGAAAGCAAAGGCAGGCAAGAATGGCTTCCAATACCACATTTCGGACAGAAACGACAGCGGAACAACAAGTACGGATCATTTCGTTTTTATCAATACCGACAGCATCGCCCGCAACCTGGACTCGGCTTACACTCACGGAATCAATAAACTTGACTCCCTGGTCGGACGATTCGATCTGCAAACCGACTCCTCCGGCAAATTTAAACAACGCTTCGAAATTAAGACACATAAACTAAGAAGGGTTGCCAGCCAGGTAGTTCAGGAAATTTCGACCTGGGAAGAAAACATTCCGGTTGAAAGGATTTCCGAAGTTTTGAAAAAAGAACTCGAAAACCGAGACATCCCGGTCTCATTCCAATTGGGCATCATCAAAGATTCCGTTATTTCCGAACAATCAACTGATTCTGACACGCTGCTCCTGCATAAAAGCAACTACAAAGTCAACCTTTACCCCAACGGAATTTTTGAAAAAGACGTGCTGCTATCGGTTTATTTTCCGGAAAAAGACACGTTTATTTACCGAACAATAAACTGGTTACTAATCATTTCACTCATCTTTTCAATCGTCATACTGGTTACTTTCGGGGCAAGCATCTATTTCATCCTGAAACAAAAGAAAATTTCGGAGATGAAGTCGGATTTCATTAACAACATGACACACGAATTTAAAACACCAATTGCGACAATCTCGGTTGCTGCCGACTCCATCTCAAACCCCAGGATCATCGGAGATCCCGACCGGATCAGGTACTTTATCGAGATGATAAAAAAGGAAAACATCCGGATGAACCGCCAGGTAGAAGACATACTGACCATTGCCCGGCTTGACAAAAAAGACTTCGAATTTAAATGGGAAGCCTTCAACCTGCACATGGTCATTGAAGAAGCAATAGCCAGCATTGCGCTTCAGGCAGAAAAAAGACAGGGGTTCATTACAAGCGAACTAAACGCCAAAAATCCGGTAGCAACAAGTGATCCGGTTCATTTTTCAAACCTGATTTTCAATTTGCTTGATAATGCAATTAAATATTCAACGGATGCTCCGGAAGTTAAAATCTCGACACAGAACACCGCAAAGGGAGTGCTGATCGCCGTGGAAGACAAAGGAATCGGCATGACCAAAGCAGTGCAAAGTCACATCTTCGAGCGATTTTACCGCCAGACCAGCGGAAACGTACACAATGTAAAAGGCTTTGGATTAGGCCTCAGCTACGTAAAAGCCGTACTTGAAGCCAACCGCGGAAGTATCAGCGTACAAAGCGAGCCGGGCAAAGGCAGCCGTTTCGAGGTGTTCATCCCTTTTGAGCGGGAATAAACTACAAATCTCAGAATCCGACATTCAGCAACAGAAAAACGTTCAGCAATATGACCTCAAAACCTTCCATATTTTTAGTTGAAGACGATCTCAGTTTTGGAGCAGTCCTGAAATCCTATCTCGAAATCAACGATTTTGAAGTCAATTGGGTTGACGACGGCCAGCACGCGCTGACTCAGTTCAAAAGAAACAGCTTCGACATCTGCATCCTGGACGTGATGTTGCCAAACGTTGACGGATTTACCATCGGAACCGAAATCCGCAAAATAAATACAAACATTCCGATTCTTTTTCTGACGGCTAAAAATCTGCGGGAAGATGTTCTGAAAGGTTACCGCATCGGAGCCGATGACTACATCACCAAACCCTTCGACACCGAAGTTCTGATTTTTAAAATCAAGGCCATTCTGAAAAGACAATCGGGAATCCAGCCGCAGGATGTCGGTTTTTATCAGATCGGGGACTATCTATTCGACTACAAACTTCGGATCATCGGACGCGACGGCGCAAAACAAAAACTGTCGCCCAAAGAAGCCGAACTCCTCAAAATGCTGTGCGACAACCTGAATGAGTTACTCCCGCGCGAAACCGCCCTGAAAAAAATATGGGGTGATGACGGCTATTTCACAGCCCGAAGCATGGATGTTTACCTGACCAAACTCCGGAAAATTTTTGCCGACGACCCGTCGGTAGAGATCCGCAATATTCACGGAAGCGGATTTTTGCTTGAAATTAAAAATTGCTGATTTTCATCCCGCTGTTGATCTGTTTTTATACCTTTGCGCCCTTGTTAGAAAATTATCTTCAGATGGCAGATCACACCATTGAAATCAAAGAATTTGACACCATTGTCGTTGGAAGCGGATTAGCAGGTCTTACGGCTGCTTATTACGCTTCAAAAAACGGAAGTGTTGCCATCATCACCAAATCGCAGCTCGACATCAGCAATTCCTATTACGCTCAGGGAGGCATTGCTGCGGTTACCGCTCCCGAAGACTCTTTTGAATCGCACATCCAGGACTCGCTCATCGCCGGACGCGGACTTTGCGACCGCGATGCTGTTGAAATTCTGGTTACCGAAGGACAGCAATGTGTTCAGGAACTAATCGGACTCGGCATGCAATTCGACCGCGAAGCCGGTGAGTTTGTCCTCGGTCTGGAAGGCGGACACAGTCACCGCAGAATCCTCCACGCCGGCGGCGATGCAACCGGAAAGGGACTCACCTGTTTCATGCTGAAAAAAGTTCAGGCGCAAAACAACATACACGCCTTTGAGTACACCACTGTCGTTGAACTCCTGGTCGACAATCAGGTTTGCTGCGGTGTTCAGGCTTTCGATTTTGTGTCGGGAGAAAACATCCTTTTCAAATCAAAAGCCACGATCATTGCAACCGGAGGGCTATCACGGATTTACGACCGTTCGACCAATCCTCATACAGCCACCGGCGACGGCATTGCTCTGGCCTACTATGCCGGAGCCAAACTTTCGGATATTGAATTTATTCAGTTTCATCCTTCAGCCCTGCACATCCCGGGCGAAGAAGCTTTTCTGATCAGCGAAGCCGTGCGGGGCGAAGGTGCCTGGTTGCTGAATCCGCTCGGTAAAAGGTTTATGCTCGACATTCACCCGCTGGCTGAACTTGCCCCGCGCGATGTGGTAGCCTATGCCATTCACAATCAACTGCAGCTGCATCAATCCGACTTTGTGTACCTCAGCCTGAAACACCTCAATCCGGAGTTGATAAAAAAACGTTTTTCAACCATCTACCATACTTTGCTGAAATACGACATCGACCTCACCTGCGACCTGCTGCCTGTTTCACCGGCCGCTCACTATATGGTCGGCGGCATTCAGACCGATCTGCACGGAGAAACCAACATCAAAGGCCTTTTTGCGTGCGGAGAAGTTGCCTCTACCGGCGTTATGGGAGCAAACCGGTTGGCGAGCAACTCTCTGCTCGAATGTTTGGTCTTTGGCAAACGGGCTGCCGAAAATGCAACCGGAAAAGAACGAACTCAGGAAACACTTCCTGCAATAGCACTGATTCATGTTGACCCGGAAAATGAAGCGTTCTTCCTGGAAACGAAGAACCGGATTGCCACGCTGATGAGCAAAAAGGCCGGAATTGTACGGTCGGCAGAAAAGCTGCGCGAAGCCATTGAGGAACTCAGTCAGATAAAAAACCATTTGCCCGAAAAAATTTCCGAATACAATCTTTTAAAAATCAAACACATTACTGATATTTGCACCCTTATTTGCGAATCGGCCTTAATACGGACCGAAAGTCGTGGCGGGCACATCCGCGAAGACTTTCAAACCGAAAAACCGGATTTGTGTGCACATCTGATTCAGCAGAAAAATCAGAAATACAAATTTCAAGAAGTCAGAAGATAGTATGAATGAACTCGAACTTAAAGCAGCTGAAACGCTGATTGAACTTGCACTGCGGGAAGATGTAGGCGAAGGCGACATCACTACGGATAGCATTATTCCTGCCGGGACACGGCGCAAAGCCAAAATGGTGGCCAAAGCTGACGGTGTGGTTGCCGGCCTTCCGGTAGCCGAGATGGTGTTCAGACACCTGGATCCGGACATGACCTGGAATGTGTTGACTCCGGAAGGTTCACCGGTTAAAAAGGGCGATGTAATGGTTGAGTTTGAAGGAACATACCGCGCCCTGCTGACAGGTGAAAGAACCGCCTTGAATTTTCTGCAGCGTTTGTCTGGTATTGCAACCATGTCAGCCCGATATGCTGATGCTGTTAAAGATTTCAAAACCGTTATTCTGGACACCCGGAAAACTTTGCCCGGATTCAGGATGCTCGACAAATACGCTGTAAAGACCGGAGGCGCCAGCAATCATCGGATTGGTCTTTTTGATATGGCCATGATTAAAGACAACCACATTGAAGTGGCCGGAGGAATCACTGAGGCGGTCAAAGCGGTTCGAAACAACATCAAAGAAGGTATCCGGATTGAAGTGGAAACTACTACAATAGCCCAGGTTCAGGAAGCTCTTGACGCGGGAGCAGACATCATCATGCTCGACAACATGGATAACGAAACCATGCGCAGAAGTGTGGAATTGATTGCCGGAAGAGCAAAAGTGGAAGCTTCGGGAAATATGACTCTGGAAAGATTAAAAGAAGTGGCTGCAACCGGTGTCGATTTTATTTCAATCGGAGCACTCACGCATTCTGTCAGTGCGCTGGATATCAGTCAACGTTTAGAAAATTAGTCCTTGATAAATCTGGTAATCGATATTGGTAACAGTCGGACAAAGATCGCTTTGTTCAACCAGCATGACCTCATGTTAAATGTTCCGATGGATCATTTAACGGTTAATCATGTTCAGTTACTAAAAAATGAGCATCCCCAGATAACCAAGGTGATCCTTTCGAGTGTAAAACCCAAAGACGAAGATCTCGTCGGTTTCCTTGCAAAAAATTTCGACTTTTTCCTGGAACTTGACGCCCAAACTGAACTTCCGATTGAGAATCTGTACGAGACTCCGGAAACTCTTGGCAGAGACCGACTTGCAGCTGCTGTTGGCGGAAATGAACTTTTCCCGAACCGGAATCTGTTGATTATTGATGCCGGTACTGCCATTACCTATGATTTAGTTTCAGAAAAGAATCAGTTTGTCGGGGGAAACATTTCACCGGGACTGGAAATGCGGTTTAAAGCATTGAATCAATTCACCGGAAAGCTTCCTCTCATCAACTACTCCAATGACTTTCAGCAAATTGGAAGAAACACAACCGATGCAATCCGGGCCGGAGTTCAGAATGGCATTCTGTTTGAAATCGCTCAAACGATCGATTTATTTAACAGAAATTATCAAAATTTACAGATCATTATGACCGGAGGCGATTCTATTTTTTTTGATAAAAAATTAAATTATTCCATATTTGTACACTTTAATCTAACCCTAATTGGTTTAAACAGTATCCTGGAACACAATGCTAAAAAGAAATAATGCACTATCAGTCGTGATGGTTTTGATTATCTGCGGATTTTCTGGCTTTGCGCAAAACAACAACACTACCTCTCCTTTCTCCAGATACGGATTAGGAGATTTGCACCATTATGGCTACGGAAGAACGGCGGCTATGGGCGGAGCATCACTGGGAAGTCGTCACAATGTTCAAATAAACTCTGCCAACCCGGCCTCATACAATGCCAATGATAGTTTATCATTCATTTTCGATTTTGGTATTGACGGGACCTACTCAAAATACAAGAGCGCTACCGGGAAGATGGATGTCAACGACGTAAATTTCAGGTACTTTTCGCTCAGCTGGCCTGTAACCAAATGGCTTGGTGCCGGAATGGGGATTCAGCCTTTTTCTGACATGGGCTACGAAGTTGCTTTCAACGAGGAAGTCGCAAATGTCGGAACTGTTTACCAGAGCTACAACGGAGAAGGCACAACTTCAAAGGCTTTCTTCGGAGCATCTGTCAGTCTGTTCAAAGGTTTATCTGTTGGAGCGAACCTCAATTATATCTTTGGCCGTCTTAATCAGAATTCTGCGGTTGGTTTTAGCGACCCGACAATCTCATACATTTCGGAAACTAAAGGAACCCGTCTTCGGGATTTCACCCTGACCTACGGACTTCAATACGACATGGAAGTTAAGAAGGATCAATTCCTTACCCTTGGGATAACATTCGAGAAACAATCTGATGTAACCGCACTTTACCGGCTATTGTCTTACAACATCACTACCGTAGGATCAAGCTCAATATCAGACACGCTGGAATTTATCCCGGAAAGCAAAAACATCATTAAGCTGCCTGCTACATTTGGTATTGGACTATCATACAACAAGCTTAACAAACTTGAGATCAATGCCGACTATTATTATGCAGCCTGGGGCAAATCAACCTTCATGGGAAAAAGCGATGAATTGATAACCGACCAAAGCCGGATTTCCGCCGGAGTTGAATATATACCGGAAGCAGCATCAATCCGCAGCTACATGAAAAGGGTTAAATATCGTGCAGGGCTTCATCACGAAAACTCCTATCTAAAATTGAACAACCACCAGATTAGAGAGTTTGGCATAAGTTTTGGAGCAGGATTCCCGTTCACGAAGTCGAAATCAACAGCGAATTTTGCAATTGAATTCGGAAAGAAAGGGACAACCCAGGACAATCTGGTAAGAAACAACTACACCAAATTCAGTTTATATCTGAATCTGTATGACTACTGGTTCGTGAAACGAAAATTTAATTAAAAAAGGCAAAACCAAATAAAAACAAACAAAATGAGAACATTAATATTCAAACCGATTCTCCTCACTCTGACCATTGCGTTTATGGCAACATATTCGACGTATGCTCAACGCGTTATAAAAGGAACAGTATATCGGGAAGGCAAAGTTGCTGCGGGCGTTACCGTTGAGGGGCAAAAATCGAACGGAACTTTCATGACAAGTTTTGATGGTATTTATGAAATCACTGTTCCTGAAAAATGTAAATACATTAAATTTACATTTATCGACGATAGCCGGAAGCTGGACATTGAAGGCAACACCAGCAATGTGATTGATTTTAGTTTCGACGGAGAAATTCCGGTTGCCGGCGAAGCCTCTGAAAAAGGTGTCAACCTGAAAACATCGAACGAACTGGTTGCTGAGAAGGATAAAGACTTTATGAGTTTTTACACCCTCGAAAAACAGTTCTATGACCAGAAAGATTATAAATCAGCCTTGGGACCATGGAGAAAACTTTACAAAACCTATCCGAAATCAACGGTCAATATCTATCTCCACGGAATAAACATCTACCAGAGCCTGATCGAAGGAACGACTGACCACAACTTAAAAATCAAGTATGTTGACACCTTGATGCAAGTCTATGACAAACGAATCAAATATTTCGACCAAAAAGGATTCAACCTTGGGCGTCAGGGTAAAGACTACATAAAATATACCCTCGACAACGAAAGTGTTTCTGACGATCAGAAAAAGCCGATTCTGAAAAAAGGCTACAACTACCTGAGCGAATCAGTAAAACTTCAGGGAATGGAAACTGAAGCCCCGGTTTTATTCTTGCTGATGCAATCAACCAAAGGTTTGTATGCAATGGGTGAATTCGGAAAGGAAAAAGTAATTGAAAACTACGATATCGTATCCAAAATCATCAACGCCCAACTGGCCAAAGATGCCGCAAACACAGAACTCATCAACATCCGCGACTTAACTGATCAGGCTTTCCAGACCAGTGGTGCTGCTGATTGTGAAGCGCTAATCAGTATTTACGAACCAAAATTTGACCAAATTGCCTCGAACCTCGAAGACCTGAAAAAAATGGTCCGGATGCTCGACAGACAAAATTGTGATTCAAGCCCGCTATATGCCAAGGCTTCGGAAAAACTTTATGCTCTTGAACCGTCAGCAGAAGCTGCGTACAACATGGCCAGAATGTTCGTGAAAGCCAATCAGCATGACAAAGCTGAAACCTACTACAAACAGGCTATTGACATCGAGAAAGACCCGCTAAATCTTTCGAAATACTATATCGAACTTGGAAAACT
>JAEUSS010000482.1 GCA_016788685.1 Prolixibacteraceae bacterium
CAATGCTATAAAGTTTACGCATAAGGACGGCAGCATCATAATCTCCTGCAGTTGTAGCGATGACATAACAACCATTTCGGTGGCAGATAACGGGATAGGCATGGACGAAAGTACCCGCACTAAACTATTCAGGATAAATGAGAAGATATCGATCCTTGGAACCGAACAGGAACGAGGAACGGGTATCGGGCTCTTACTCTGCAAAGAATTTGTTGAAAAACACGGAGGACACATCTGGATAGAAAGTGAAGTAAACCAGGGAAGCAATTTTAAATTCACCATCCCCAACCGTAGAGACACGGTGTAATCAGATTGTTTCATTGGTCTGCTGTCAACGGCTGGTGGTATATTTTCCGGATGGAAATGACTGCTGTTCAACACGTAACCATTGGTGTCCATCTCCCCCTCGTTTGAGCCGGCACTCAAACAAGAAGAGGAGAGGGGCGTCCGGTTACAAGATTAAATCCCAACAACCCGGCAATCGCCGAAAACAGGTTCCATACATGCTAAAATCAACCTTCTCCTGAATACCCCCCTTCATCATGCTTGTTCTGTTCCGCTGTCAGCCGTTTCATCACAAGCGATTTTGTTGTCCGGCTATTTTCTGAAGACGACCGTATTTCGCGTCCCACAATTAATTGGCAAATTGTTTTAAAATATTTTCCATTGCTTTTGGGTTGCCGAACTGATTTTTAAAATCGGTATAATACAGCTGATCTATTTTAATGAACTTTTCGGCCTGTTTGGCTTCGCTCCAACCCGATTTAATTGCCTCTAAAGTAGTTGGCGATGTACGGTCGAGCTTTAGAAAGTGCTCCACCATTTTTTGCTTTACGGTATCAGACAAGCGGTTGTGAAATAAAACCGGTCCCAAAGGAATTTCGGTTGACATCCATAGCAATTTCACCGAAGCCGATTTGTCTGCATCAGCCAACAAACTAAAATACTCTGTACTTCCAACCGCACAGATATCTGTCTGCTTAGCCAGAAGCAGGTCGACTGCCTTTTTATGGTTTTCACCATATCCAACTGTTTTGAACTTTTTTTCAGGAGTTTTTATGCCGATGGCTGCCAGTTTCAGGCGTGGTATTAAATTGCCCGATGTTGAGCCAATGTTCACCAAACCCAGGTTGTAATCTGACGCTACACGTTTCAGTTGGGTGACGGTGTCAAGCGGAAAATCGTTTCTGGCCAGAATCGCGGTCTTGTAATTATTTTCAGTACCATCTTTCACTTTCAGAACCAACATGGGCTTCATGTCGTTTTTGACCCTGGCAATTTCCAGCATCAGGTAACCAAAGGTATTAATCAAAGCTACATCGACCTCGTTCTTTTGTACACCTTCCACAAATTCGTGTACCGACGGATAACTCTTTACCTGTACCTGAAGCCCCAGGCTGTCGGACAGTAACTTTGCAAGCGGTCGTATATTCTCCAGCCGGTTGTTGTCGGCGTATTGATAAGTTGCCAAAACAATATTTTGCGCGGAACTATTAAAAAAGACCAGCAAGAAAAAAGCGATCAGCAAATGTTTCATTTTTTTTTTGATTTTAAGATATGTGCTTTTGCTATTTTACCGAAACAACTATTTTTTAGGAACATTCGCGGGTATAAACCGGAACTCGGCATGATTGGGAGCATTAAAATTCTCATAGCTCCACAGAATAACGTGGGTTCCGTCTGCATTTTTCTGCCCGGAGGCATTCATTACCATTTGGGTGTTGTCCGAAGGGCGCAGGCTGTAAATATCTGCATTGTTTTCGGAGTATATCTTCCAGAGATAGGGATCGCTTACCGCTTTTATCCTTACACCGTTTTTGAAGGCGCCGGCAATTCCGAGGTATCTTCCGTTTGCCATTTTCAGAGTAACCTGGTTGTTTCCTTTGTCTTCGGCATAGAAGGTTAGATTTTCGGCTTTCTTACGCAGCTCAGCAGCGCCCGATGCGTCAAGGTTAAGATAGTTATTCATAGCCCGGAGGTTGTACCATCCGTTTGCTACCGACTTGGTATTTTCGGTTGCAGGCCTTGGCTTGTTACTTGCTACAGATGGTTTACTGCTGCTCACAGATGGTTTACCGTCGTCAGTTGATGGCTTTCTATCGATTACGTTTATCGTATATTTCCCGATGGTTACCCATTTATAACGTACTTCAATCACCTTCCTTCCTGCTGTGCTGAATTTATAGCCTCCACCGCACTGATGGCCGGCACCTACCAGCGTATTTGAAACAGAGGTAAAAAAAGTTATGTCTTTGGTCTCAACGGGTAACTCTTTTCCATCGGCATCACGGCACTCCACTTTAATACCATCGACGTAAAAGTGGTCGCCAACTTTATATTCGGTCTGAATTGGATAGGACAGCACCGTTGCCACCGGCCTTTGCGGGCCCTTAGCGGGGAGAATCTGAACCTTATAAGCTGTTTCAAAGCCGTTTGATTCAATGGTCATGGTAAAATCCCCCGCTTTCGTAAACACTTGGCCGGGCCTGATTGGTACGCCATCTAACTTCCATTTTCTGTTTTTTTCGTGAATTTGCGCCCGCTTTCCGGGACGCATTACTTCAATTTGTCCGATCCCATCAAACGGGTCGCCTACATAAAAGGTTTCTGTTGTCCCATAGGCCCAGTTTCCATTATATTTGGCCAGCGGACACTCCCGCCGCTGGCCAAAAGCCGATGTCATAACGATTACCAGACCGGCCGTAAGCATCATCACTTTCTTCAGATTAAATCTACTCTTTGTCATTTACGGTTTTTTATTAAGATATTCTCATTTTTTTGTTTTCTACAATTTTGCCTCGCACTGCCTCCGCTGGCACTCCGCAAGAGGCAGTGGAGACCGTTCTGTTCAATAATATTTTTCAATACCTCCGAATCCTTTTATCATTTTGCCCGCCCGGGTTTTGTCTGCAAAATTGTTCAGTCGTTTCTCAAATTCCTCCGGTCGTTTTCGTGCACTCTCGATATACGCAATCCGGATTCGTTTATAGGATTCAGACATTTTCTGAAAATTTCCCCAGGTGCGTTTATCCGTTTTTAATTTCTCAACAATATCTTCTGAATAAACAAACTTCTCTTTCGTTACTTTTTCAATGTCTTCAAGCACAGATTTATGAATCAGACCATTTTCAAGCAACCATTTAAGTCGTTCCTTATTGGCCTGAGAATAGGGCGAATTCTTTCTTCTTTTGCAAAAGCGTTGCACAACGGTTTCCTTGTTGAGTGATTTGACCGTTGTGTCAATCCATCCGAAACACAGCGCTTCCTCAACGGCATCATTGTATAAAATCCGCTCTTTACCTGTTTCTTTTTTCGGGTATTCCAGCCAAACATCATCCATGGTCTCAAAATTGTTTTCGAGCCATGTTCTCCAATCCTGCCGGTTCGTAAAATATTTGGTTTCTGTTTCTGTCATTTTTCAAATGGATTACAACGATTCCCCAACTCCTGCGCGATGACATTGCGCGGACTTCCGGGTCTAAAGTTTATAAGTTAATAGAAGAACTGAATGTCGCATTTAAAATTTATCGATGAATGGACTCTCTCAAACTCGCGGCGCTCGCGTTGTCCTCTCTGCAGGTAGAGAAGGGGGACGTGGGGTGAGTCAAGGATAAAATACGACAATAAATGATTGCACTTACTTAGTTAAGGCTCATGCATGAATCAATCTTTGCTGAAACCTAAAACTAGGGAATAGGTTTATAGTTGATCCCACGCAACGATTCGTATTAATTGTTGTTTTCTCTTTTACATTTGAGATACTTCTCTAAAATTTCAATTATTTCTTGATCATTGAAATTGACCTTGTAAATTGATTCGCTTATTTCCGGACAATCCTTAAAGACCACACTAAGCATCCCAAGATATTCTTTTACGACAAGATTAAAGGATTTAGAGTTCTCAAATTTTTGATTCTCGTAAAAAACACCTTCTTTTTTTTCTTTAACTGATCGGGTTTGTAACAGATTATAATTCATCGAATCAGTTTCAATCACATAAGCAATGTCATTGTTGTATTTTATTCCATTCACTTCATAGCTTCTCTGGTAAAACTTATACAGCTTTATTTCATCGTCAAAAAGAAGTTCGCCAAAGCCTGGGATTAACTCTTTACTATTGTTCTTAAATTTTAATGATTTATATGACTTTTTTTTATCCGTAAAACAAAATGAGGATATATCGAAAGGATTAAAGGTTATGGTTGAATCCGTATCATTTTTCTTAAACTTTATTCCCTGACATAAAGAAACACTATTTTTCATTTGTATTTGGCCAGAAATAGTATCACCACTTAAAGACACCACAAAGGCATTATTAAACTTCTTATTTTGACCGGACACAGATACAGATATAACTGCAAAGAAGATGATAATTATGGCTTTTTTCATTGTTAAGGTATTAGATAGGTTATCGTTAAGGCTCATGCCTGAATTAATCGTTGTTGGAACCTAAAATAAGAAATATATTTATAGTTGATCCCGCGAAATGATTCGCGCGGGAGCGGGGAAAATATGGATTTGTTGATTTGCGGGCAGCATCGGGCAGGTGTTTTTCTTCATCAGTTTTTCGGGTTTTAGCGGCAACGTTATCAAATATATGAAATATTTGTTTAACCGTAATCGCAACACAAAAACTTCGGCCTGCCAGGAAGGCTTTTTGCCAGATCATGGGCAGGAGGAACAAGCGTGCACTGTTGAAAATATAAGCTCCCTTTTAAGTTTTTAGCTTCCCTGTCACATATTTCGCTTTCCTGTCAGGATTTTAGTCTCCCTGTCACATATTTTGTTTTCCTGTCAAGATTTTTGCTTCCCTGTCACGTTTTTAGTTCCCTGTCAGTATTTTTGGTTCCCTGCCGGGCAGGGAACCAAAAATACCCGGCAGTTCCTTCAAAACAAAAGGGAACAACCCTTTCGGATCATTCCCTTTGATGTGATGTATAAAGCCCGGGGTTCGGACTTCAATTTCCGGACTTCAGATTAGTAAGCAGTGATTATTCCGAGGAAATCTTCGGCTTTCAGCGAAGCGCCGCCAATCAAACCACCGTCGATATCGGGTTGGGCAAACAATTCAGGAGCATT
>JAEUSS010000559.1 GCA_016788685.1 Prolixibacteraceae bacterium
CCTGCCCGCAGGCGAGGTCGCGGTCATTTCGCAAGACTCCTATTATAAAGACAACAGCCATTTGCCGCTGGAAGAAAGACAAAAAATCAATTTTGATCATCCCGCATCCATCGAATTTGAGCTGCTGGTGGAGCATATCAAAAAGCTGAAGGCCGGACAATCCGTTCAGGAACCCATTTACTCATACCTCTCGTGCACCCGTTCCGAAGAAACCCGCGAAATTCAGCCCAAGTCGGTTATTATTATCGAAGGCATCCTGGTTCTTTTCCCGGCCAGTCTTCGCGAGCAGATGGGAATCAAGGTGTTTGTCGACTGCGACTCGGATGTCCGCTTATCGCGCGTCATCCAGCGCGACATTATTGAACGGGGCAGAAATGTACAAATGGTTCTGGACCGTTATGCGCAGACTGTCCGCCCAAGCCACATTCAGTTTATTGAACCAACCAAACAGTTTGCCGACATCATCGTTCCGGAAGGAGGAGACAACCTGGTAGCCATCAATATCCTGACCAATTACATACAACAAAACTTAAAATAGATGTTCGAATCTCTTTCTGCTGAGGACATTCTGTTTATCGACATTGAAACAGTACCTCAAAACGCAAACTTTACCGATTTGCCTGAACATTTTCAGAAATTGTGGGACAAAAAATCAGGTTATTTCAGAGATGAAACCCAGAATGCTGCCGATGTTTACGAAAGAGCAGGTATTTATGCCGAATTCGGCCGGATTATCTGTATTTCTGCAGGAGTCATCATTCAGAAAAACGGCGAACGGTTTTACCGTGTCAAGTCGTTTCACGATGCGGACGAGAAGAAGCTGCTGTCGGAGTTTAACGACATGCTCAGTAAATTCACCTCCAACTCCGGAAAAAAACTGTGTGCGCACAACGGAATAGAATTCGACTATCCGTACATTGCACGCCGGACTCTAATCAACGGCCTGCGGCTTCCTAAAATTCTTGACATTTCAGGAGCCAAACCGTGGGAAGTAAAAGACCGTTTGCTGGACACCCTCCAGATGTGGAAATTCGGTGACTATAAAAGCTACACTTCGCTCGACCTGTTGTGTGCCGTATTTAATATCCCGACACCAAAAGATGATATTGACGGAAGCCAGGTGGCCTCGGTTTATTACCACGAAGGCGACCTCGACCGGATTATCCGTTACTGCGAAAAAGATACACTGGCCCTGGCAAACCTGATGCTGCGGTATAAAGGAGAACAAATCATTTCTCAGGATAACCTTTTAGTTGTCTGACGCTTTTTCTTTCAGAAAAAATAGAACATATTTGTGCACCACAAACCTGATTATGAAAAAGCTTTGGCTATTGGGGGTATTATTAACCTTTGTACTTTCAGCTTCATCGCAATCAAAAGTTGACAGTTTACTTCAGAAATGCAGAAATGCAGATGAGAAGCAAAAAACAGCTATTTATCTGGAGTTATCTTTTAGTACCCGAAACGATACTGCACAAAGTAATTCATACTCGCGGTTAGCCTATGCGCTTGCCGTAAAACACCACCAGATTCCGGAACAGGCCAAATCAATCTATTTCCTGGGAGAAACATATTATTACGCTAGAGATTTTTCCGGAGCGATTCCATACTACGAGAAAGCGATCCCGATATACGCCCAACTGAAAGATACGTTTTCAATAATCAACTGCCATAGTTCACTGGGGCTGTCGCTCCACAACACCGATCAGGGGGAAAAAGCAATTGCGCACTATATTCAGGGGTTAAAACTGTGCGGAAAAAACCGGGAATATGCGGCGGAAATCCTGAATAACATCGGGAATGTGCACCGAAAAATGCAAAATCACCGGGATGCTATTAAATATTATCGCCAGGCAAAAGCCATCAACTCATCAATCAAAGATTCAGTGAGCCTGGCCGTTAATTACAACGGGCTGGGCGAATCATTTCTTGTTCTGGAACAACCCGATTCGTCGCTGGCCAGTTTCTCTATGGCTCACATGTTATTTAAGAAAATGCATAACATACCGTATCAAGCCATTGCCCTGGCCAATCTCGGAGCTGTCTATGCAAATTATCCTGACAGCCTGGAAAAAGCTTACGAAGCATACAGCCAATCATGGCTGAAATTTCAGGAGCTAGGACTAACCCACTATGAAGA
>JAEUSS010000581.1 GCA_016788685.1 Prolixibacteraceae bacterium
GCTTCAGTTCTTCAACCAAACGTTGTGTCTGTCGCTTGACCATCTCTTCCGGATTCATTTGCGGACGATCACCCCGATTTCCGGCAGGCCTGCTTTGTTCTGTTTTTGACGGACGCTGACCGCCCCCACGTTCCTGGGCGAAAGTAATACCTGCTGCAAACAGGAAAACAACCAGCAAAACACCTGTTTTTTTCATGAATTTGTTTTTTAATGATTAATTCTGTTTCTGAACACATTGACTATCTTCAGGCTAAATAGTTTAAAACGAATCGTTCTCATTTCTGAAAAAAACTAAAACGAAAGCCGGATGACAAAATCAATATGCCTATTTTTGGAAAAATTCAAACCATTAAACAGTGAAAGCACTACTCTTTGCCGCCGGATTGGGAACCCGCCTGAAAGAACATACCCTGAACAAGCCCAAAGCTCTGGTTAATCTGGCCGGGAAACCGCTGCTTCAGCATGCCATCGAACATCTGAAAGAATCCGGGATTTCAGACATCACCATTAACGTTTATCATTTTGCGGAACAGATTATTGCTTTTGTCGAAGAACACCAATCTTTTGGAATCAGCATTCACATCTCGGACGAACGCGACCTGCTTTTGGATACCGGCGGAGGATTAAAAAAGGCCGGCACTTTTCTGAAAGGTGCCGATCCCATCCTGATCTATAACGTAGACATTGTCAGTAACCTGAATCTGAATGCGCTGCTTGAATACCATCAGGAACAGAAGTCGCTGGCCACGCTGGTTGTCCGCCAACGCGAAACCAGCCGCTATTTAATGTTCGATCAGAACCTGTTGCTGGCCGGATGGAGAAATTTCAGCAACGGAGAAACCCGCATCAGCCGTGAAGAATCGTTTGCCGATGCCCAGCCAATGGCCTTTAGCGGCATTCACATCATTCAGCCGGAAATGCTTGAGCTTATCAGCGAAGAGGGCAAATTTCCGATTATGGACCTTTATCTTCGTTTGGCAAAAAAATACCCGATCAAAGCCTATGTCGATCGTTCGGAGGTATGGATGGATCTGGGGAAACCGGATCAGCTTCAGGCTGCCGAAAGACTTTTCCGGAGCAAATAACCGGCAACCCGATTCTCAGTCGTTTTTCGGGAGGTGTTAGAGGTAACTCCGGACTGCCCGGGCAAACGCATTTTCTTCATTGGAAGTTGCCGGCAAGAACCGTTCTTTCATTTCCTGCGGGCCGTTATCAACGATGTAAGAATAGTTGGTGAATTCGAGCAAATCCAGATCGTTGAAATCGTTGCCGATGCCCAGGGTATACTCATGTCCGATTTCCAGAATGTCACAAACATACTTCACCCCATTCCCCTTCGAAACCGACTGATGGAAAATTTCCATCCAGATGTACCCCGTTTCCAGCGGCGACGTGGTCCGGACGACTTTTACCTCCGGGAACCGCTGTTCGATTTCGTTCTTCAGGGCCAAAAACCGGTCGAGCTTATCCGGGAAAACGACCAGAAACTGACAGGCTTCCGAGTCAATCTTTCCGTCTGAAGGCAATGGTTCAGCATGAGACTGGTGATAATCGAAATAGCTTTCGAACTCGGTACACGAAACACTCCCGCGATAATACCAGCACTTGTAGTTTTCCGGAACCGGCTTAAACAAGTGAAAATTCAGGTCAGCCTGAATCAGGAAATCAGCCAGTTGCTGCGTGATCTGTACACTCAGATTCTGGTGGTGAACCAGTTTTTCGTGTTTCAAATCGTATACTCCCGCTCCTGAAGAAAACACGATGTAATCGAACGGCACATCCGCAGCAATCACTTCTTTCGTTTTTTTCAGGTTTCGCCCGGTAGCGATAACCCGCCAAATGCCTTTTTCGCCCAAGCAGTGCAGGGTTTCCATATTCTCTTTCGAAATCGACTTGTCATTCCTCAGAAAAGTTCCGTCTAAATCGGTTGCGACCAGCTTCAGGGTCTGATGCGTATTCGTCATGGTTCTCGATCTGCTAAAAGTGTTTCCGTTGCAAAGGTAAAGAGAAAAACAGAGTTGAAAAAACCTGTTTGACGGAGCCGGAGCCTTGTTTATCGAAAAAAAGAGATTACTTACAGCGGAATCACGATATTAGCCTCGATTTTATATCTTTGTTGACCCAAAATTTAGAATAACAACGAATGAAAATTGCTTTAATCGGTTACGGAAAAATGGGAAAAGAGATCGAGAAAATCGCTCTTGACCGCGGACACGAGGTTGTTTTGAAAATCGACGTTACCAATCCGGAAGACCTTACCATCGCCAACCTGCAAAAAGCAGATGTTGCCATCGAATTTACCGTGCCTGTTTCGGCAACGGCCAACTATAAACTCTGCTTCGAAGCCGGAATTCCGGTGGTGAGCGGAACTACCGGATGGCTCGGGCAATTTCCCCAGGTAAAAGAAATGTGTAAAACCCTGAACGGAACATTTTTCTACGCGTCCAATTTCAGTTTAGGAGTCAATATATTCTTTGCCCTGAATAAAAAACTGGCAGAGCTGATGGCCGACCGCAGCGAATACACCGTTGAAATGAAAGAGATTCACCACACCCAGAAACTGGATGCGCCAAGCGGAACTGCCATTACACTGGCTGAAGGAATCCTCGAAAATATTCCGGAGAAAAAAACATGGGTGAACCATCCGACAGCGAAAGCCGACGAACTGGGAATTGTTTCGGAACGCGAGGGACAGGTTCCGGGCACACACATCATCAACTACGACTCGGAAGTTGATTACATCGAAATTACCCATTGTGCCAAAAGCCGAAAAGGATTTGCCTTCGGTGCTGTTCTGGCCGCCGAATTCAGCTTCGGGAAAAAAGGAATTTTATCCATGAACGATTTGCTAAATCTATAAACTAAAAATAAAATGAAAGAAATACTGACCAACAAATGGTTCAAGTTTGCCGTGGCCGGATTGATCTATCTGCTGTGGGTGCTTTGGATTGAAAGTTACCTGTGGCTCATCGGGCTTGCCGTTATTTTCGACATCTACGTGACCAAGAAGGTACACTGGGCTTTCTGGAAAAAGAAAAATCCGCCAGACGGCAAACAGACTAAAGTGGTTGAATGGGTTGATGCCATCATCTTCGCCGTGATTGCTGCTACGTTCATCCGCATGTTTTTTATCGAGGCTTATACCATTCCAACCTCTTCCATGGAAAAATCGATGCTGATCGGCGATTATCTTTTTGTCAGTAAAACATCATACGGCCCCAAGTTACCCAATACTCCGCTTTCATTTCCGTTTGTTCACCATACCATGCCGTTCTCCAAAACCAGCAAATCGTATGTCGAATGGATTCAGAATCCGTACAAACGGATTGCCGGATTCGGAAAAGTGAAAAACAACGACGTGGTGGTGTTTAACTTTCCGGAAGGCGATACCGTAGCCGTAAATGTTCAGAACCAAAGCTATTATTCGCTGGTCCGGAGTTATGGCCGGGCCCGCGTCTGGCAGGAAAAAGAAACTTTCGGCGATATTATTGCCCGCCCGGTCGATAAACGCGAAAATTACATCAAACGTTGCGTTGGAATTGCCGGCGACGTAATTGAACTGAAAAACGGAGAACTTTTCGTTAACGGAAAAGAACAAAAGCACTTTCCGGGAATGCAATACGACAACATCGTGACCACCGACGGAACCGGAATTAACAAACGAACACTGGAGCAAATGAACATTGCCGAAGACGACCGCCATGTGATTTCGAACACCCAGTATCTTTTCCCCCTGACTTCGGCAAACGAAAAGAAGCTGGCAGAGATGAAAAATGTGACTTCGGTAAAAAGGACACTTATTCCGGCATCAAACTGGGACCAGAACATCTTCCCGTTCAGCAGCAAGTATCCCTGGAATGTCGACAATTTCGGCCCCCTGGAAATTCCGAAAAAAGGACAAACCATTAAACTGGATATCGACAACCTGCCGCTGTACGAACGCATCATCGGCCTGTATGAAGGCAATGACTTGCAGGTAAAAGACAACACCATTTACATCAACGGAACGGCAACCAGCAGTTATACCTTCAAAATGGATTACTACTGGATGATGGGCGATAACCGCCACAATTCGGCCGACTCGCGGTACTGGGGATTTGTTCCGGAAGATCACATTGTCGGGAAAGCTGTTTTCATCTGGCTTTCGCTCGATAAAGACCAGCCATTCTACAACAAAATCCGCTGGAGCCGCCTGTTCTCGTTTGTGCATTAAAACTGAAAAGCAGAGGCAAATGCTTCTGAAGATAAAACAAATAAAAAATCCGGTGCCTGACTCCAAGCACCGGATTTTTTATTTGATGAATGTCCCAAAGATTGCCTGACCGATTTAATCCCGGGGGATTTTGTCATCAGAAACACCGGGCCTGTTCAACAGGGCGGCTTCCTTTCTGACAGGAGAGCAAAAAACTCAACAGGACGATGATTTTATCTGACAGGAGAGCTTCCGGACTGACAGGGAACCATTTTCTTTGACAGGAAAGCTTCCGGAGTGACAGGGAACCATTTTCTTTGACAGGAGAGCTTCCGAACTGACAGGACAGCAAAATCGTTAACAGGACGACAAAATCTTTAACAGGACAGAGGCAGCGCCCCGTATTCATCACGTTCTAGTTGGTTCCTTTCGAGCGTCGGGCATCGAACAAAAACCCGATCCGAAAACCTGCATTCAGCACCAGCGGTGTATCATTGGTTCCGCCGATAAAGGCAAAATGGCGCGAGTTATCAGTTTCATCGTTCTTCCCGAAACCATACCCGGCCCCGATGTACCAGTCAATCAGGAAACGATCGGAATAAACCCATTGTTTGCCTACATTCAGGATAACTGCCGCCATGGTTACATTGATGTCCGGTTCTGTGACCACATTATTTCCCAGATAAGTGCGGTTCGAATAACTGTAGGTTGAAAAAGCCAGTTCAGGCTTAAAATAAGCGCCCTTCAAAACATGCGCATACCTCATTCCTTTCACGTAGAAATCGGGATCTTTGATAAACTTATAACCTGCATTCAGGAAAACCCCCGAAGCGCGGTAACCTTCGGGTCGCTTTCCAACTCCGATAAGGCCAATTCCGGCTTCAATACTCCGTCCGGGCTTAAGGCTGTGCTCATAGCTAAAAGCAGTGGCATAAGCCAGCGGCGAAAAAAAGTTGAATTTAAAAGCATTGCGCCGCTGCTGTTCGTAATTTTCGAGGCCGAACATCGAATCGGAGAATTTGATTTCGCGTCCGTCAGCAAAAACAATTTTTTCCACCTTGTTTTTGTCGATCCCGAAAACCACATCGCTGCGATAACTTTCGAGGACATATTTAACTTCATCGTCACCAATTTCGCGGATTTCGCACACAATAACCTCGCCGTTGCGCTTGATCATCTTATCAGAAAACCGATTCTGGGCAACAAGGACGATGGTTAAAAACATCAGGAATACGGTAAATGACAATCGTGAATACATAGTAATTCTGGATTTTACGAGTTATTGAATCTGGTATTTTTCTTTCACATTAGCAAGTTCGTTCAGTTGTTCAACCCGCGGAACGGCAGGCACAACTGTTTGCGCAAAGCTATCGCTTTTCATAAAATTATCATAAATCGATTTACTTTTTTTTGAAGTCAGGATCTGCGGCAAATCGCACCATTTTCCGTTTGCTCATTTACAGGCTTTTGGTTACTATTGCAGAAGAAAAACACACCCCATGTCAGGTAAAGTTATCGTATTTCTGATCCTTGCAGTGCTGCTGACCATCTTTACTTTTCAGAACCAGCTAGTGATCAACATCCGCTTTTTCCAATGGGAAATTGTTGATGTGCCGCTGGTTGTTGTGCTGCTTTCCGGACTTATTTTTGGGTTCCTGCTCGCAATGATGATGCAGCTTCCGCGCATCATCCATCTGAAACGGGAATTAAAAAAAGTAGTTCAGGAACTGGAAAAGAGCGAAGAAATTGTAGCCGATAAAGACGAAGACGTTGACTCGGAAGGCGTGAGCATGGGAAGTGATTATGAAGGCGGATTTTTTAACGACAAAGAATGACACTACCAACCGGAATACTGCTGAGCACAGCCTATTTTGCTCCCATCAGATACTTTTCTAAACTGGCCGTTTACCCTGAAGTTTACATCGAACAGCACGAAAATTTTATCAAGCAAACCTACCGCAACCGCACGGTAATCCTGGGAGCCAACGGCCCTGTTTCGCTGATTATTCCGGTAGAGAAAGGCCGCGGGCAAAAAATCAGGATCAAAGATCTGCGTATTGCCTACGACGAAGAATGGCAGCGAAACCATTGGCGAACCATCTTTTCGGCCTACAACTCCTCCCCTTTTTTCGAGTATTATGCCGATGACATCGAGCCTTTCTTCCGGAAGAAAACCGAATTCCTGTTCGATTTCAATCAACAGCTTACCGAAACCATTCTGGGAATCATGGAAATTGAAACTACGCTGAAACTAACCGAAGATTTTGAACAGGTTCCGGAACAATGCCTGAACTTCAGGGAACAGATCAGCCCTAAAACCCATCGTACGGCCGAAGACCCTACGTTTGTACCACGACCCTACACCCAGGTTTTTTCCGAAAAATTTGGCTTCGTCCCCGACCTGAGCATTCTGGATCTGCTGTTTAACGAAGGCCCATCGGCTCCGGACATTCTGCAGGAATCAATCCTTTTTGAATAATTTACTTCTGCAAACGCGATAAAAAAAGCTTCGCCTCCGGGAATCCGGAAACGGAGCTTTCATTGTTCCGAGGCGGTCAGGCTTCTTACTTACCGGATCAGAACTTCCGCCAGAACCGGTAAATGATCCGAAGGATAATAAAGTCCGAAGGAATCAGTTAAAACGCCAAACCGCTCAATTCCGACTTTTTCATTAACAAAAATGTAGTCAATCGTTTTCTGCATCAGTTTTACGTCAAAGCCTCCGCTGGTTCCTTCCGGACCGTAAGGGGATTCTTGCGACAGGTCCCGGGCATCTTTCAGTTCGGTCAGAATCAACTGAACCGGACTGGTTGCTTTGGTCAGGTTAAAATCACCGGTCAGGATCAAAGGCAGGTTTTCCGTGTTGATTTCTTTAATCCTTTTCAGGATCAGTCGGGCTGACTCTTCCCGGGCCACATTTCCCCGGTGATCGAAATGGGTATCAAAAACAAAGAAAACTCTATTTGTCATCTTGTCCTTCAATTTAATCCAGGTTACCGTCCTGTTACAAACGGCGTCCCAGCCCAGTCCCGGTTTTTCGGGCGTTTCGCTCAACCAGAACATGCCGTCGTTTATCTTCTCGAAACGTGCTTTCCTGAAGAAAATCAGCATATGTTCTCCGAGGCGTTTGCCATCATCGCGCCCGACACCCACATGTTCAAATCCGGGGAAGCTGGCAGCCAGATCGTCCAGTTGTTCAGGCAGCGCTTCCTGAAGATTAAAAATATCTGCCTGATGAAACCTGAGCAAACCTGCAACTTTGTCTTTTCGCAAAGGCCAGGCATTAACTCCGTCATCAGGAGTATTCATCCGGATGTTGTAAGTAATGATGTTGAAAGGTTCGTTTCTCCCTTCTTTTTCCTTCGGAGCATCTGTAAACGAGCATGCGATAATCACTCCGAGCAGCAAAACAAAAAGCAACTTTATATTTCTCATTCTTCTGTCTGTTACAGGTATAAAAAACTTACAGATGACTTTCCTGCCGAACGGATTCTTCAGGAAAATCATCTGGATTATTGAACACAATTTTAATATTTCGGTTAACCCACAGAACCGGCTGTTACCATCCGTTATTTTGACCCAAATTTGGGTTGGTAATCAAATCGGTTTGCGGGATCGGATAATAATACATTTTATCTTCCCATTTCCGTTTGATGTTGTTCATCCAGGTCAACTCTCCGGAAGTTCCGTTTTTGAGCAACTGTGAGTTTGTTTTTCCGCTTACAGTAGCCGAGACATCGACATAAGTAACTCCGGAAACAGCAGGAGACGGTTTGGTTCCCTGGTAAAAGGCGACATCCAGAATACCGTCTTCGTTAAGGTCCATCGGCGTCACCAGTGCCGGCACGTAAAATCCGTTCCATTCCTGGTTCATAAGTTCACCGCGTTTCCACCGGAGGATATCAGCAAAACGGAATCCTTCCAGGCACAGTTCAATACCCCGCTCCCTTCTGACTTCGAGAATAACCGGATCGGAAATTCCCGGAAAATAATTGGCTACCAGGTACGGATCAACCACTGTAGGTTTGGTATTGATGCCTCCGGTAATTCCGCCTCTGGTACGAAGTACTCCAACGGTCTTTGCCCAATCGGCATCAGTAAGGGTTCCTAATTCGGCTTTGGCTTCAGCATAATTCAACAGCACTTCGGCATAACGGAATTCTGAAATTGAATTTATATTCAAATCTCTGGTGTCGTAATACATATCATCCAGCGTCCACTTAATGGGCTGATATCCCGTAAAAGTGTAGGAGAAAAGTGGTGGAGCCGGAATCAGAGCGCCTCCGCTGATCCTTTTATAATCGCCTAAACGGATGGTTTGTTTCAGCCTTAAATCCCTGTTTTTCACCTCATCTTTAAACAACATGGTCTGATATCCGGCAGTATTGGTGAACGGGGTACCGTCCAGATTCAGGTAAGTGTTAATAAATGTCCGGGTAAAACTGGCTTTATCGCCGTAAGTACCCGATGTCCAGTACCAGTTTGCATCATTCAAAACCGACAAGGTAAGGTCGCAGATTGCAGCCAGCATCACTTCACCGGCAATCGGGGTGGCATTTGTAAATACGGTACGGTATGATTTCCCGGGTCCGCCGGTAGTATAGATGGAATATATTCCGGCATCCATCACGGCCTGAGCTGCGCTGACCGACTGATCGAGCCAGGCTGAAGCTGTATTTTGAAGATTCAGTTCAGTATGATATTTCCTGAATGTTCCTTCAAAAAGGCAAATCCTTGACTTCAGCGCATAAGCTACATACTTGGTTACCAGACTCCGTGTCGGATCAGATGTCGCTTTTATATTGGCGCAGGCGTAATCAATATCATTCAATACCGAATCCATAACCAGTGTACGGACATCACGGCCTCCGTATAAAATCGGATCAGCTACGTTGAGCGGCTTGCCAATCCAGGGTACATTTCCGAAGCGTTTAACTTTTTCGAAATAAAAGTATGCCCTGAAAAATTTGGCGATGCCGATGTAGTTTTTCCTGACATCCAGCGGCACATCGGGATCGTTACAATTGGCAATGAAATAATTAATGTTCCTTAGGTCAGTCCAGCTCCAGCCCGAGCTTAAAGTTGCTGTAAAAGCTCCCTCCTGAATAAAAGTTGGCACCGATTTAACGGCCAGGTAATCAGACATCGCATCCAGATTGGTTGACCGTCCGGGAAGTATGGAATAAAATGAATTCGCGTACAAGTCCAGTCCCTGCTGACTGCCAAAAACAGCAGACTTTGACGCAGTTGAAACAGGCTCCTGCTCTAAGTCGCAACTGACAAACAATACAGCAACAAGTAAAATCAGTAAAACATATATTTTCATGATCGTATATTTTAAAGTTAGCTAGAATACTACGGATAATCCAAACGACAAACTCTTCATCATCGGATAGTTATACCCATCACCCGCATTGCTTGAAGTAAAGAGCTGATCCGAAGGCCCGGTATTTTCAACATCGAGATGCTTCACGAGTTTATACAGAGGGGACCATGACCAAAGATTTTCGCCCGAGAAATAAACCTTCACATCGTTGGCTCCGATTTTAGAAATGAGGCTTTTGGGAAGTTTATACCCAAGCTGAATATTCTTCATTCTGACGTAAGCCACATTCTGGAGATATCTGGTCTGAGCAACTCCAAGTTCTCTGGTCGTGTTGTTTGATGCCGCACGCGACATGGTACGCGGAAAATAAGCATCCGTATTTTCAGGAGTCCACATATTGCCGAGGTGGAAGGTAGGAATGTTGTTGTACGGCCGGTTATATTGCCCCCAGAAGAACTCGGCTTCAGTACTCGGATACCAGTCTTGTTTGCCTACCCCCTGAAAGAATGTAGAAAAGAAGAAATTATTCCAATCGGCACCCAGATTGATTCCGTAAGTATATCTGGGCGAATTGTTTCCGATAATTTTCCGGTCGCCCGGATCAGACACTTTATTGGCACCGATATTGATAAACCCGTCATTATTCAGGTTCTTCAGCTTAATGTCACCCGGATACCAGATATTGGTCGGCGATGCCCGCATCTGAGGACTTTGCTTGGCGTGAGCATCAATATCAGCCTGGTCGATGAAAAAACCTTCGGTAACATATCCCCAGATTTCACCAATAACCTGTCCTTCGTAATAA
>JAEUSS010000371.1 GCA_016788685.1 Prolixibacteraceae bacterium
GGCCGATTTCCTGATTGATAAAATGTGGGACAAAGAATACGGCGGTTTTTATTGGATGGTCGACCGTAAAGGAAATGTCAAGATTGACGGGAAAATTATTTACGGCCACAGTTTTGCAATCTATTCGCTGAGCGAGTATACGCTGGCAACGGGCGATTTACGCGGAATTGAATATGCCGAAAGGGTATTCGACCTGATTCAGAAATATGGCGTCGATTCGATGTATGGCGGTTACTGGGAAATGTTCTGCCGCAACTGGACACTCTGCGGGCCTGGAAGTCAGGGTGGCGACCGAAAAACACTGGACGTGCACATGCACCTGATGGAGGCATATACAACGCTTTTTGAATGTTCCGGAAAGGATGTCCATCGCCGCAAGCTGATTGAAATAATCGGGTTGCTTTTAAACCGGATCATTCATCCGGTTTTCAAAACAGGTATTCCGCAGTTCTTTAAAAACTGGGAGGTTGCCCCGCAAATCAAGTTTGATATCATCTGGGGGTGGGATCGTTTTTCTGAAGAAGGTCAAAAAGGAAATGCAACCGATAATACCTGCTATGGACACAATGCAGAATTTGCGTGGCTGTTGCTTCATGCCCTCGAAGTTCTTGGAATTTCGCATGAAGGTTATCTAGACTTGTTCCGTACCATTTATGACCATACCGTCGATAACGGAATCGATACCGAGTTCGGCGGTGTATATGTGGAAGGTCCTCATTCTGGAGGTGTTTACGACAGGGAAAAGGAATTCTGGCAACAGGCAGAAGTGCTCATCGGCCTGCTTGACGGAGTGATTTTATTTGGCGATGAAAAATATATGGCTGCTTACCAAAACGTTCACCGGTTTGTGTTTGATAAAGTGGTAAACAAAGGTGTAGGCGAGTGGTATCCGCTGTTAAGCCGCCGCGGTGAGCCAATCTGGACTCACATGGGACATTCATGGAAAATTAACTACCATACGGTCAGATCCATGATTCAAAGCATTCAGCGGCTAGCTGTATTAGCCCGGAAGGGCTGGTGATTCTGTAGATAACTGTCCGGCTTTTGCTCTCTTGAACTAAACTAAATACGATGGAATTAACTTTAACTTTTCTTGATTGGGTTGTTCTGGCAGTTGTGATGGGAGGAAGTTTGTCGTTTGGCTTATACATGGCCTATCTGAAAAAAGCCGGACAAAACAGTGCCAATTTTTTCCTTGGAGGTCGGGCAATCAAATGGCCGGTTATCGGGGCATCTCTTTTTGCTACCAACATTGGAGCCGAACATCTGGTCGGCTTATCCGGAGATTCCTACCGCTATGGGCTTTCAGCAGGTTCTGTTGAATTAACCTGCGCGATAACCCTCGGTTTTGCCTGTGCAATCCTGTTTCCTCATTACATGAAAAATAAAATTTATACCATTCCTGAATTTCTGGAAATCAGGTATAACCGGCAGGCACGGATATTCTTTTCCGGCTTGATGCTGGTAATCAGTGTGATGACGAAGCTTGCTTTTACTTTGTTTGCGGGAGCACTTGTTCTGAACAGTATTCTGGGATGGAATGTGATGACCACCGTTTTTTACATCGGTGTGGCTGTTGCAATTTTTACCATAATTGGCGGATTTACTGCTGTTGCATATTCAGATGTTGTTCAGGTGATAATCATGATTTTGGGTGCAGCAGTCATGCTCTTCATCGGCTTGGATCAGGCTGGAGGGTGGAACAGTTTGATGGCCAAGGTTCCGGAAATGATGACTATCGGGAAGCCCTACGATGATCCGGTTTATCCCTTCTGGGGGATTCTGGCAACTGCTTTTTACGCCGGAATATTTTACTGGGGAATTGATCAGGTCAATGTGCAGCGCGTGCTGGCGGCCCCCGACCTGAAAAATGCCCGATGGGGCTCAATGTTTGCCATTCTGCTGAAACTGACGCCAATATTTATTTTTGCCTTACCGGGCGTTATCGCTTTTGCTCTTTTCCCGGGTGAGCTGCAGGGCGATGAGACAAAACAAACCTTTGTACTTTTGCTTAATAAGCTTTTACCAAGCGGATTGCGCGGTCTGATGTTAGCATCGTTAATGGCGGCTTTGGTAACCTCTTTGATTGCTGTACTGAACTCGGTTTCCACACTCATTGTCCGTGATTTTATTGTTGAGTCCCGTCCCGGAATTTCTGAAAAGAAACAAGTGAAATTAGGACGCTATATCATTTTATTGGTAACTGTTTTGGGTATTGGAGCTGCTTATCTGGTATATAAAAACGAAGAAGGTTTGTACAAATATCTGCAAACAATTACTGCATATTTGGTATTGCCTGTTTTTCCTGCTATTTTTTTCGGAATTGTAAGCAAAAAAGTGACATTAGCCGGAGCGGTAGTTTCTGTTGCAGTAGGAATTGTGCTGGCGACTATCTTCGTGGTTGACCAACTTGTGGGGCCTGAAGCAGGAAAAGAGCTGTTCCCTTTTTTGCATCATAAACTGACATTGAACTTT
>JAEUSS010000002.1 GCA_016788685.1 Prolixibacteraceae bacterium
TGGGAGAATAAAACAAGTGAAAGAAGCACTACACCAACCATTAAAGCCGAAACAATGAGTGTTTTGATCAGGGAAAAACGCTTAAAGAAAACAGAGCCGCAAAAAAGGACTGAAATTACAGAAACAAAGGTCCCGTAAAGGGCCAATTTGTCCAGAGGCTCTAATTTGTGAAACAAACCTTTGAAATGAAAATCAGGAATGGCGGAAGCATAAAACCCGATCGCCGGGTCGGAGATTATAGATGCTTTGGCAAGACGTGTTCCCAACCAGAACAAAAGCATCGCTAAGGGAATCAGTATTACAATTCGGATAACAAACTGAACCAGGAATTTTTCAAGCTTTGAACCCGGTGCCAAGAGGTAATTTCCAGTTTTGATCTGATTGGTAAACGCGGGGAATGAAGTACCGATAAGCACACCGATTCCCATCGTATAAAAGATCAGCAACGGAATGTAATCGTCCTGCCGGTTGAACCCCAACCTGTTTGTTGTCATGATTAAATAAGTGAAGGCGTAAATGCCCAAACCTAGTCCAATGGCAGCAAACAGGTATATTTTCTGATTAATCAGCAAATCGTTTCGGAACAAACGGGCGAAACGTCCCGGGTTGAAGTATTTATTCTGTTTCATGGCTTCTCTAATTTAAAGTGGCTTTATTCACAATGGCATTAAACAACAGTTCGATATCGATGCCCGTCTCGTCCTGATCGGTTGCCGGGCAGATGATGCGGTAACCACCGGGGCACTTTTCGTGATATATCGGGTCGGCTATTCCTGAAAGGCTTGTAACTGTGCGGAATTGCCATTTTTGGCTGATGTTGTTCATGTCTTCATTGAACACGATTTCGCCTTCATCGATCATCACAATTTTGTCGATGATGGTTTCAATGTCTTTCACCTGGTGGGTCGAAATCAGCACCAGCTGATCTTCGGTAACCGAGCTGACCAGAATTTTCCGGAACAGACTCTTGGAAGGAATGTCGAGGCCGTTGGTGGGCTCGTCCAGAATCAATAACCGGCAATTGGTGGCCAGGGCAAAGGCTATCAGGAACTTTTTGCGCTGCCCGTGCGACAGGCGGTTGAGGTTCTTCCGCGGATCAAGTTCAAATTCGGTTAAAATCCGGGCCATTTTTTCCTGCCCGAAGTTTGGGTAAAGCGGGGCAGTAGCCTTCACATAGCACGCTATGGTTACCGCGGGGAACGAAAATTCTTCGGGAACCATAAACACATCCGACAAAAAGTCGGGTAAACGATCGAATGGCTCAAAACCGTTGATTTCCAACTGTCCGGTTTGCGGTTTCAGCAGTCCGGCCATTAGTTTCAGCAAGGTCGATTTTCCGGCGCCGTTCTTACCGAGCAGTCCGGTTATACTTCCGTTTTCCTGATGAAACGACAAATCGGCGAACAGCGCCTGTTGTTTTTTGTAGTGAAAGGTTAGTTGTTTAATGGCAATCATGGCATAGATAATTAGTGTCCTATTAAAGTATGACACAAATGAAAATAGATTTTATTGAATTACCAAATGTTTGGAGAAAAAATATTTAGGGAAATTACAAAACCATCAAAATGCCATTGCAAATCAAATAAGCTGCTAATTTTGCAAGCCAAATTCCGAATGTAGCTATGTTAAAATTCCGGTTCGACACAAAAAAATACGAAGTCAACGAATACCTGGTTTTGCTGTACCGATTTGCAATCCTGATGGTTTTCTATTCGTTTTGCCGCCTGCTGTTTTATCTGTTCAACACAGCTTCATTTCCTAAAGTCACATTTGCATCCTTCTTCACCATCCTGAAAGGAGGTTTGATGTTCGATGTCAGCGCATTACTTTATCTGAATGCGGTTTACATTTTGCTCTTCCTGCTTCCCTTCAGGTTTAAGTTCCGGAACGGCTACCAGCAAAGTCTGAAGTGGCTGTTTATGCTTATCAACGGCGTGGGCTTAAGTTTCAACCTGATTGACATGGTTTATTACCGGTACATCCTGAAACGCACTACTGCCAGTGTTTTTGATATTGCCGCTTACGATGCCGGTAACACCAATCTTATCCTGCGTTTTTTTTACGATTTCTGGTTTATCCCCGTCATATTGATCGTTCTGCTCGTTTTGCTTTCTGTTTTGTATTCAATCCTGAAGCCCATGCCTTTCCGTTTCAGGCATCCGTTTGCTTACTTTCTGTCGGGCATACCGGTTATCCTTATTGTCCTTGCGCTTTCGGTTGTTGGTATGCGTGGAGGCTGGAGGCACAGTACACGGCCCATTAACATGAACAATGCCGGGGCTTTCGTTAATGCTCCGGAAGAAATGGCGCTGGTGCAAAACACTCCTTTCTGTATTCTCCGGACGTGGGGAAAGAAAGCGTTTACCCCGAAACATTTTTTTGCTTCGGAAGAAGAACTGGAACGGATTTATACACCGGTTCATGTGCCGGATAGTGTTGGTCCGGCCCGGAAAGAAAATGTGGTGGTTATCATTCTCGAAAGTTTCAGCCGCGCCTTTGTTGGTTCGCTTAACCCGCAACTGCAAGATCCGCGCGACCGCAGTTATACGCCTTTCCTGGATTCGCTCATCAGCGAAAGCCTGGTATTCCCGAATGCTTTTGCCAATGGCCGCAAATCGATTGACGCTATTCCGTCGGTAACGGCAAGTATTCCGGCATTGGTGTTGCCTTATGTGATTTCCGAACGATCGGGAAACACCATCAACAGTCTGGCCAGTTTGCTCACCGGTCAGGGCTATCAGTCGGCCTTTTATCATGGAGCGCCCAACGGTTCTATGGGATTTGATGCATTTATTAAAATTGCCGGGTTCCAGAATTATTACGGCCTGAACGAATTCGGTAACGAAGCCGATTTCGACGGCATCTGGGGTGTTTGGGACGAACCTTTCTTTCAGTATTTTGCTCAAGGAATGAGCAACATGCAAGAGCCGTTTGTAACCACGCTTTTTTCGGTTTCATCGCATCACCCGTACGAAGTTCCGGCGAAGTACAAGGGCAAATTTCCGGAAGGAAGAATTCCCCTCAACAAATGCATCCGCTACACCGATTACGCGCTGCAAAAGTTCTTTGACTCGGCCCGCAGGATGCCCTGGTTTAAAAACACCTTGTTTGTGATTACCGCCGATCATGCTGTCGATTCGGATATTCCGGAATATTACACTTCGGTTAACCGTTTTGCAGTTCCGATGTTGTTTTACAAGGCCGACGGAAGTTTAAAAGGGGTGGATAACGGACTGGCCCAGCAAATAGACATTATGCCTTCGGTGCTTGGTTACCTGAATTATCCGCATCCGTATGTAGCTTTTGGGAATAATTTGTTTGATCCGTCTGCCAAACGTTTTGCAATCAACTACCTGGAAGAATCGTACCAGTTTTTAAGCGGCGATTATGTGCTTTATATGACTGACGATAAACTTAACGCTATTTACAACCGGACAAAAGATCCGGAACTGCGGAACAATTTACTTGGAACTATTGATCTGGCGGAAGAGCAGCAGTTACAAAAGGCAATTATTCAGCAGTTCAACAACCGGATGGCCGAAAACCGGCTGGTGGTGGGAAAATAGCAGGCAACCTCAGAAAACAACCGCATCAGGGAGTGTTACGAGTCGCGTGATACTTGTCAGGAGTTAAAAAGTACAGTAAACACAAGTCTCACAACACGAAACCCGAAACGCGCAACTGTTCTATATCTGTTCCCAGCCATCGCGGTAATTGTGCCTGATCCATTCTTCAGCCGAAGCCAGCGCCGGAACCGTGTCGTATTTAGTATCAAATTTCGGGTCGCCGTTTACCACCTCAAATTTGTTGGAAGTTACCACGCGTATTTTTTCTGATTGCCCGATATTGGTAAACTGCATATTTTTGCCGTCCCACAAGAGGCGTTTCTTCAAATCCTGAAGGCGCACGGCCAGAACGCCCATAACTACCATTTCGTTGAGCGGCCCCGCATAACTGAAGTTCGAGCTGGCCTCAACGCGGTTGTCTTTATTTTCTTTGGCGGCACGTATCCAATCCTGCTCGTGTCCGTTTGTGTCGGCATTCAGTATCCGGCGTATGGTTTTGGCTGGTTCATTAAAATGAGCCATTTCAGATGTAGGCAGCAGTGTAGGGTCAGAGCCATAACATCCGCACATGATTTTTCCTTTTGTTCCGTGAAAAATAACACCGCCGTTCCAGTCGCCCATCGGTTCGCCGTCTTTCAGTTCCTCCGGACGATCGGGCAACAACCCGCCGTCGTACCAGGTTACTTTTACTTCGGGCATGGCTACTTTCTGAAGGTTGTCGCGACGCGGAAACCAGTAAGTTACCTTTTCGGCATTGGGAGCCGATTCGTTATTGATCAGGGTTGAACTGCCTTCAACGGCAGTGGGGTATTGCAGCATCAGGGCTTTAAAAACCGGGTCGAGAATGTGGCAGGCCATATCGCCCAGAGCACCGGTCCCGAAATCCCACCAGCCGCGCCAGTTCCAGGGAGTGTACACTTCGTGGTACGGACGGAATTTTGCCGGTCCGATAAAAAGATCCCAGTTCAGCGTGGTCGGAATCCTCATTTTATCGGTTGGGCGTTCCAGTCCCTGCGGCCATATCGGGCGGTTGGTCCAGGCATCAACCGAAGTAATTTCGCCGATTGTTCCGGCCCAGATCCATTCGCAGATTCTCCGGATTCCTTCTCCTGAATTGCCCTGATTTCCCATTTGGGTGGCGACACCGTACCGAAGAGCGGTTTCGGTCATGATCCGGGATTCGAAAACCGAGTGGGTCAGCGGTTTCTGGAGGTAAACATGTAAGCCGGCTTTCATGGCCATCAGAGCGGGCAGCGCGTGTGAATGGTCGGGTGTTGCAATCATCACGGCATCAATGTCTTTTCGCTTATCGAACATTTCACGGTAATCCTGGTATTTGGGGGCATTGGGCCATTTCCGGAAAGCGTTCCGTCCGGCATATTTCCAATCCACGTCACACAAGGCAACGATGTTCTCGGTATCCATATTCGACAGGTTGTTGAACCCCATTCCGCCAACGCCTATTCCGGCAATATTGAGTTTGTCGCTGGGAGCCTTGTGCCCCAGTCCGGCAATAACGTTTGAAGGTAAAATGGTTGCCGCAGTGGCAGCTATTGTTGCTGTTCCAAGAAAATGCCGGCGGCTGATGTTCGAACGAGTGTTTTTCATGGTATACGGTTCAAAAAAAAGATTCTCTGATTCGGTGAAAATAGGTATTCCGATTTAAATTCTGAAATGAAAAAGACGAACAGCTGCTTATTTTAGGCGATGACCACTTATTTTAGAAAAAACAAAGGAAATGACTTGACATAAACAGAAATTGGAGTATATTCGTTAAATAGAATACAACCAAACAAAGTCCAATATTTTAAAATCACATCGATGATGAGAAAGTTATTTTTAGTTTTTGTGCTGTTTGCAGGCGTTTTTGCCGCAAATCAGGCCGTCGCATCTACTTATTCGGTAAACGAGCAGGCAGTCGATCAACTTTTCGAAAATGCCATTGAAACAAGTATGATTTCGCTCAGCGCAACCGAAGCTAACTCTTTGGCACCAACTGTTGCAACAGCTTTTATGCCTTCTAAAGAAAAAAGCGCCGTTGCTGCTATTCTTCTTGATTTCTTTCTTGGAGGATTGGGAGTTCATCGTTTCTATCTGGGAACAAAACCTTTGACCGGTATTGGGTATATTTTAACCTGTGGCGGTATTTTCGGTATCGTTCCGTTGGTTGACTTGATCGTACTGATTATTGATAATGATGACATCAGTCAGTACATCGATAATCCGAAATTCTTTATGTGGTAGTTTAATTAGAAATAATTAAAATAAAAGGTGTCTGTTTGTACGAGCAGACACCTTTGTTTTATAGGACATGGAAGCAATATTAAAAAAAATCTTTATTACGCTGGGGATTGCCGTTATGTGCGTTTCGCTGAAAGCGCAGCAGGGAAATTATATTTCACTGAAACAACATACCGAGATTCTCGAAAATAAGAAGAAAATATCCACCGACATTGATTTGTATCTGGACAACAACAAACAAATAATCACTAAATATTACCATTCCGGCCAGGATTTCATCATGGTGGTGAATAATTTGGGCGAAATAAAGAATTATTACCCTGCGACCAATGAAGTAGATTACAAGCAGGTAAGTGAATTGTCGTCGAAACGAAACCTTATTTATTATTTTACCAATAATCAAACCGATCATCTGGGGCTGGCTGATGACGGATTTAGCCTGAACTCCAATGCGTACGAAAATCAGTACTACGTAACTTTTTGGAAGGCTCCGTCCATATTAAAAGGAATTGAAACCGTTAAAATGGTTTTTGAGAACGGACTGCCTGTTTATTCAGAATACCTGGCTAACAAGAAAAAAGTAATGAAGAAAACTTATTATACCAGTTATAAGGATTTTACTCAATTCAGGCTGCCCATGAAAATTATTGAGATTAGTTACCTACCTTCCGGCGACTCAATTGTCAACCGGACCGTATTCTCAAATATAAAGATATCGTCAACCGCAAATGATCAGTATTTCAACTTTAAAATTCCGGACAATGCAAAGCCTTACGGCTCCAGTAAGAATAATTAGTCTGATCCAGATTCTGTTTTTGATTTCGATACATGCTGAAGCTCAGAAAATTGACCTGAGAGAAGACCTGATGCTCATTGATTCATTGGCGAAAAAGCAGATGCCCCAAACTTCAAAAAAAGCCTATGTCTATAAGGATCAGCCGAAGACGATAAAAAACAGCAATCCGGTAAGTATGCTGTATGGTGGATCGTTGTATGTCTATCAGAATTTTATTACCCAACATTTTTCAGCCAATTGCCTTTACCATCCGACTTGTTCCGATTTCAGTAAACAGGCCGTCAAAAATTTTGGATTGATTAAAGGAGGTTTGCTTACTTTTGATCGGCTTAACCGTTGCAACCGGATAGCCGCAACCGATCTTGACCCGGCAACCCTGAACAAAAAAACTCAACAGTTTAACGATCCGGTAAACTTATACAAATGAAGTATATCTGGTTTATAGTGTTATTCCTGGCTGCTCACGGAGGGTTTTCTCAGGATAAAGCTGAACTTCATTTTATCGAACACCTCCTAAATAAGGGAAATTACAAAGAGGTTATTTTTCTGACTGACAGAGATTCGCTAAAGTTTAGTCCGGTTCAGCAGGATTCAGTTAACTTTTACAAAGGATGGGCTCAGTATTCACTCAAAGAACTGGATCTGTCAACTTCATCGTTTTTAAAAGTAGGAAAAGGTTCTCCATTTTATTCGAAGTCGCAATTCTTTGCCGGATACAATCAGATTTATTTGGGCAGATATGCCGAAGCCCGAAAAATATTTGGAGAACAGACATTTGACGAAGGCCCAAAGCAATCGCTTGCAAATTTCGAATTGAGCGGGATTGATATGCTGGAAGGGAATTGGTCAAAAGCCGGCGAACAGCTTGGGCGGATCGACCGGGATGTTGCATTTTTAAATCAACATGTCTCGGCTTTGCAGCAAATCGGGAAAGAAAAGCAAACGCACCGCAAGAAGTCAGCT
>JAEUSS010000007.1 GCA_016788685.1 Prolixibacteraceae bacterium
ACAAGTTGCTGTAGCGGTCGGGCCCGTACTCCTGAAACATCGTTCCCTGCGAGCGGATGATGGTGGTTTCAACACTCCCGCGAACGGTGAACAGATAGGTAATCAGTGCCAGTAAAGCAATCAGCACTACCGAATACGCAATGACCCGCGCATTGAATTTTACTTTTTCACCTTCTGAAATCGATTTTTCTGAGGCGAATCGAATCAGTCCGCCTGGTTTTTTGACCTTTTTCATCACCGAATTGCAGGCATCAATACAAGCCGTGCAGTTGATGCATTCGAGCTGGGTTCCGTTGCGGATATCGATTCCGGTCGGGCAAACGGCCACACAACTGTAGCAGTTGACGCAATCGCCGTGTTCGCTTCTTCGGAGCTCTGCATTCCGGCGCGGTTCGCCGCGCTTGTAATCGTAGGCAACCAGGATGGTGTTTACGTCGAGCATTACTCCCTGAAGCCTGCCGTAAGGGCAGATGATGGTACAAACCTGCTCGCGGAACCAGGCAAATACAAAATAATGAATCCCGGAAAATACCAGAATGCCCATCAGTAAACCGGATCGCTGCTGCGGCCATTGATCCATGATGGTGCCTAGTTTTTCGGTGCCGGTTACGTACGAGACAAAAGTTAAAATGGTAACAAACGAAATACACAGGTAAATTCCGTGTTTCAGTATTCGTTTCAGGACTTTTATCACATCCGCCGGTTGTTCGGCCAACTCTTTCTGTTGTTCTACGTTGCCGTCAATGAGGTATTCAATGGGGCGGTATAAAAATTCCATGAAAACCGTTTGGGGACATGCCCATCCGCAGAATATCCTTCCGTAGATAACTGTAAACAGCACGATAAAAACAACCAGGGCGATCACAGCCAGAACCAGGAGGTGGAAATCCTGCGGGTAAAACGTATTGCCAAACAGGATAAACTTTCGTTCCAGAAAATTCAGGAAAATAAGCGGTTCACCTCTGAATTTCAGAAATGGCGCCGTGTAAAAGAAAGTGAGCAAAGTCCAGGCAATGATGCGCCGGATGTTGTACAGTTTCCCTTTGGGCATTTTGGGGAAGAGCCAAACCCGTTTGCCATCTTTCCCAAAAGTTGACGGGCGGTCCCTGAAAGTGGTTTCCTGATAATTTCCGGAAGTTTCCATAAGTTATTCTCTCACAAATTTTTCGCCCTGAGCGGCTTTCTGGTTAGGCGGGTTTGTTCCCTGCAGACTCAGAATGTATGCGATCACGTTATTGATTTGCGTTTCGTTCAGCTGACTTTTGTAGGAGATCATCCCTTTGTCGAGTACCCCTTCAACGATAACTTTGTGCAGATCTTCCGGCCTTCCTCCATGAATCCAGTACTCATCGGTAAAATTGGGGCCAACCAGTCCTTCACCGAATCTACCGTGACAAACCAGGCAGGTTTTGTCAAAAATGGTTTTTCCGGCTGCCAGAATTTGTTCCTGAGTGAGGGGTTGGGCAGCGGCTTTTCCGGCTTCTTCCTTTACGGCCACTTCGGTTTCAGCCTTGGCGGCTGCCATTTCCTTGTAATACTCTTTCCGTTGAATGATGCTGTCGTCTTTAAAAATAAAGACCAGAACTAAATAGGAAAATGAAATGACGATAGTTACATAAAACAAGTACTTTAACCACGGTGGCAGCGGATTGTCAAGTTCCTTGATGCCGTCAAATTCATGGCCTCCGAAGTATTTGATTTGAGTTACATCGTCAACTTCCTGATGAACTTCGTTTGATCCTTTCAATTTTTCATCCTCATTGATATGCATAATTCGGTGTTTTGTGTTTCTACTTAATGTTTGAACTGCCTGGCGCTGACTGGGCGTTACCGTTTTCAAAAGAGTCTTCCAGCGGCATATTGCTGAGTTTCGACTCTTCGTCTTTCTTCATCCGGAAAGCCTGAACAGACACGAAGATGAAAAAAGTGAAAAAGATGATGAAGCCGATCAGGGCGTAGATTTCTACATTCAATACATTCCGGAATGAGTCTGTCAGCATGGTTTATTTTTTTTCAGGTTTATTGGATATGTCGACTCCAAGTCGCTGTATATAGGCAATCAGCGCAATGATTTCGCGGTTGCTGTCGGTTTGGATGCCTGCTGCGGCAAGGTCTTTGGCGATGCTGTCGGCCTGGGCTTTCAGGTCGGCAATGGCTTGGTGCTCATAGTTTTCTGGGTAGGGGACTCCCAGCATTTTCATGGCTCTGATCTTTCCCGGAGTTGACTGAATGTCGATTTCCTTCTTAGCCAGCCACGGATAAGGCGGCATGATGGATGCTTCGTTCATCTTCTGCGGATCGATAAAATGGTTGTAATGCCACGAATTGGGTTTGTAAATCTTCCCGGTTTTTACGCCTTCGCGTGCCAGATCGGGCCCGGTGCGTTTTGATCCGAACTGGAACGGATGATCGTAAACGAATTCTCCGGATTTGGAGTATTCGCCGTAGCGTTCCGTTTCGGAGCGGAATGGCCGGATCATCTGTGAATGGCAATTGTAGCAGCCTTCTTTCACGTAAATGTCGCGTCCCTGCAATTCAAGCGGTGTGTAAGGTTTCACGCTTGAAATGGTTGGAATATTGGATTTGATCAGGTAAGTCGGAATAACTTCGATAATGCCGCCAATCAGGATGGCAATGGTAGCAAAAATCAGGAAACGGATTGGTTTGCGTTCCAGGAACCGGTGCCAGCTTTCCGACTGGGTTTTGGTTTCCGATTCGGAATGCAAGGCCGGAGCCTGAGCTTCTTCTTCGGCAACGAATGATCCGACTTTTATTGTTTTTACGATGTTGTAGATGAGAATAAAGAAACCGCTTACGTACAGGGCTCCGCCAAAGGCACGAATGGTGTACATCGGGATCAGTTGCGTTACGGTTTCCAGGAAGTTGGGGTACATCAGAAAACCGTCAGGAGTAAACTGTTTCCACATCAGGGCCTGGGTGATGCCGCCAATGTATAACGGAACAGCATAAAATACAATTCCGAGTGTGGCTACCCAAAAATGGACGTTGGCGAGCTTGTTTGAGTATAGTTTAGTATTGTAAAGGCGCGGGATCAGCCAGTAGATCATTCCGAAGGTTAACAATCCGTTCCAGCCCAGGGCGCCGATGTGAACGTGTCCGATGGTCCAGTCGGTGAAATGGCTGATGGCATTCACCGTCTTGAACGACATCATCGGCCCTTCAAAGGTCGACATTCCGTAGGCCGTAATTCCAACCACAAACATTTTCAGGACAGGTTCTTTACGCACTTTATCCCACGCACCGCGCAGGGTGAGCAGTCCGTTGATCATTCCTCCCCAGCTGGGGGCAATCAGCATGACCGAAAATGTGGTTCCCAATGCCTGAAGCCAGTCGGGCAGCGAGCTGTAAAGCAAATGGTGCGGCCCCGCCCAGATATAAAGGAAAATAAGCGACCAGAAGTGGACGATTGAGAGCTTGTAGGAATAAACCGGGCGTCCCGAGGCCTTTGGAACAAAATAATACATCATTCCAAGAAAAGGTGTAGTCAGGAAGAAAGCTACGGCATTGTGGCCGTACCACCACTGCACCAGGGCGTCCTGTATTCCGGCGTAAAGTGTATAACTCTTCAGGAAACTGACCGGCAAAGCCAGCGAGTTGAAAATATGGAGAACTGCCACGGTAACCCAGGTGGCAATGTAAAACCAGATTGAAACATAGATGTGGCTGGTCCGGCGCTGCAAAATGGTGCCAAACATGTTCCAGCCAAATATCACCCAAATGACGGTAATGGCAATGTCGATCGGCCATTCCAGTTCGGCGTATTCCTTGCCTGTTGTGAATCCGGCCAGCAGGGTAACTGCCGCGGCCACAATGATGGATTGCCAGCCCCAGAAATGAATTTTACTGAGCCTGTCGCTGTAAATCCGGGTTTTTAACAGCCGCTGCAGCGAATAATACACGGCGGTGAAAATGGCATTGCCGACAAAGGCAAAAATAACGGCGTTGGTGTGCACCGGCCGTGTTCTCCCGAAAGTGGTGAATTCGAGCCCGAAATTCATGGAAGGAATGAAAATCTGAAGCGCGATTAACAGCCCCGCCACCAGACCAACGACACCCCAGACGATGGTCGCAATCGCAAAGTTCCGGGTGATGCGGTTGTCGTACGAAAATTTCTGTAATTCCATAAAGTTGTATTTAGTTTTTAATATTTTCAAACGGTACTCTTCAGATCCGGTTCTCCCTCCTGGGAGCGACGCTCCGGTTTTCCGGAATCTGTCTTTTCTGCTGACAGTGACTTATCGCTGCCGCTGCCTTCTCCCTTTTTTGCCGGTTCATCAAACAATATCCTGACCGAAGGCGTGTACGTGTCGTCATACTGGCCATCTTTTACCGACCATATGAAAGCAAACAGAAAAACACTTGCTATAATGATCGCCACAAATACCAATACAAAAACTACTGACATAATTGTTTGATTTAGAATTTATAACCTTTTGCTGATAAATGTACAGAAAAACTTGCAAACGCAACCACCGACACCGAACTTATGGGCATCAGGATGGCGGCAACAATGGGGGTCAGGTTTCCTTGCACAGCAAAGGACAAACCCACCAGGTTATACAAAAATGAAATCAGGAATCCGGCTTTTACAATTTTCAGACTTTGATTGGTGAACTGTATAAATTTATCGAGCTTGTCGAATTGTTTCGATTGAAGAATGGCATCGCAGGCGGGCGAAAAGTTGAACACATTGTCGGCAATCACAATCCCGACATTGCTTTCGTTCAGTGCTCCGGCATCGTTCAGTCCGTCGCCGATCATCAGTACGGTGCGCCCTTTTTCCTGAAGGCTTCGGATGTAATTCAGCTTGTCGGTTGGCGACTGGTTGAAATGCAGGCGTTTTTCTGTTCCGAAGAATTCAATCAGGTTTGCTTTTTCGGCATCGTTGTCGCCGGTTAGCAGATGAAGCTCGTGAGTTTTTTCGAGCTTCCGGATTAATTCGTACAATCCTTTGCGGTACTCGTTTTCGAGCTGAAAATATCCGGCAACCGAATCGCCCAGATACACCCACACTTCGGTCTTCAGATTCTCATCTTTTTTCTTTTCTCCGGTAACAAAAAAGCGTGAGCCCATGTTAATTTTTGTTCCGTTGACCCACCCGCTGATCCCGTGCGAAGGGATTTCCTGAAAGCCGGTGACTTCCAGCAAATCATCGCACTCAATCGAGTCGGAAATGGTTTTGCTCAACGGATGCGACGAATGGTAGGCCAGCGACTTGATCATCCGGAGTTGTCCGGAAGTCAGCGGTTGGCCTTCAAAACGAATGTCCGACAGCTGCGCGTTGGTAATCGTTCCGGTTTTGTCGAACACAATGGTGTCCACTTTATGGAGGTGTTCGATAACAGCGGTATTTTTCAGGTAAAAACCTTTTCGCCCGAACTGCCTGATGGTGCTTCCGAACGTAAACGGGACCGTAAGCGCCAGCGCACAGGGGCAGGCGATAATAAGCACCGAAGTAAAGGCGAAAAGAGCAACTTCGGGGCGGTTGAAATACCAGAAAACGGCCGATCCGATGGCAATAATGATGATGATGACCGTAAAATACTGACTTACCCGGTTGATGATCGTATTCAGCTTATTGGCAGCAGTAAACGGATTCTCTGTCTGGTTCCAAAGTTGGGTGAGGTAGCTTTGCTCAACGTCTTTTTCAATGGTCAGCTCTATGGCGCTACCAATTTGGCGGCCGCCGGCAAATACAAAATCGCCCGCGTGTTTGGCAACAGGCATCGATTCGCCGGTGACAAAACTGTAGTCGATGCTGGCGGTTCCGTTTTTCAGGATCGAATCAGCCGGTACAATTTCCTGGTTACGGACCAGGATACGGTCGCCGGGTTTCAGTTCTTCCAGCGGAACGGTTTCGTTGCCGTGCTC
>JAEUSS010000009.1 GCA_016788685.1 Prolixibacteraceae bacterium
CCCGATTGATGAACGTCACCAGGCTATTCTGCCCGATTACATCTGGGGCGACGGAGATCCGGAAGGAGTCCGCCAACGAGCCGCTGCCGAGGTTATCAAAACCGGGAAGGTAGCCCAAATGCTTGGACTGAATGTGGTGAACGGTTTCACCGGCAGCTCCGTCTGGCATATGTTGTACTCCTTTCCGGCGGTAAGTCAGGAGCGAATTGACAAAGGCTATGAAGATTTTGCCAGGCGCTGGATCCCGATCCTGGATGAATACCAGAAAATGGGTGTCCGGTTTGCGCTCGAAGTACATCCAACCGAAATAGCCTTCGATATTGCAACTGCCCGCCGCGCATTGAAAGCAGTAAATTACCACCCGGCATTCGGCTTTAACTACGACCCGAGCCACCTGGGTTATCAGGGTGTTGACTACGTGAAATTCATATACGAATTCTCTGACCGCATTTTTCATGTTCACATGAAAGATGCCTATTGGAGCGAACATCCAATGGATATTGGCGTTTTCGGTGGTCACACGGAGTTTGGGGACAACCGGCGCTATTGGAATTTCAGGAGTTTAGGCCGTGGAAAGATCGATTTTGAGAACATCATTCGAGCGCTGAACGATATCAAATACCAGGGCCCCCTTTCGGTTGAGTGGGAAGACAGCGGAATGAACCGTGAAGCCGGAGCTTCCGAAGCCTGCGATTTTGTCCGTTACAGCGATTTTGATCCTTCGGACGTGGCTTTTGACGATGCCATGCAAAAATAATTTCCTGTTTCGCCAATCCGCATCAAAAAGACCGTCCAATGAGGCTGTTTCAAAAAACCAAGTTGCAATTTTGAAACAGCCTCAACTTTTTTTACACAGAGGCGGGAAGAATCAGGAAAATGAACTCAGCCGCCACCTGAAGCCAGCTCTTTTACCTAGATTGATTATTACCGGCACCAATTTCTGCTGTTGAAATAACTGCCGGCAACAATCGTTTCATTTATCGACCCGATAATCCTATCTCTTGTCAGACCATATGACTGTTTTCTGCCCCCAGTATTCCTCTGCACAGTTCCCGGACTCCGCTTTTCTATCTTCTTTTTTTTTTACATTTTTACATCGCTTTAAGCCACAACAACTAACCGTAACTTATGATATGTACGAAAGTTACGCAACCTGACAGGTAAAGACTGATATTAAAACACGCATTTAAAAATTTTAAAAAGTAATGAAGCAACAAATTTTTGCATTGGCGATTCTCTTCCTGACCGCACTATCTGCTTGTAATCCTAAAAATCCGACTTTAATGGTCTCGACTGAAATTAATGACGGATGGACTTTCAGGCAAGCGGACACAGAAGAATGGTTACCGGCAACCGTACCGGGCAGCGTACACACCGACCTGCTAAAAAACGGCAAGATTGAAGACCCGTATTACCGCCTGAACGAACACAAAGTTCAGTGGATTGATAAAGTAAACTGGGAGTACAAGACCACTCTCAACATCAGCAAAGATGTGCTCAGGCGCGACCGGATTGCCCTTGATTTTAAAGGCTTAGACACCTATGCCGATGTTTTTGTGAATGACACACTGGTTCTTTCGGCCGATAACATGTTCCGCGAATGGATCGTTGATGTAAAACCCCGGCTCAAAGAAGGGGCCAACGAACTTCGCATTTTGTTCCGTTCTCCCATTGTTGAAGGAATAAAAAAATACGATGCCCATCCGTATGTTATTCCGGTTTCAGCAAACGACCTGGCCGAAATCGGGCAGGTCGAAGGCAACAAGATGGTTTCGGTTTATACCCGCAAAGCCGGCTACCACTTTGGCTGGGACTGGGGCCCCCGCCTTGTCTCGAGCGGATTATGGCGCCCGGTCTATCTCACATCCTGGGACGATACACGCATCGAAAACCTTCACCTGAAACAGAATTCTGTTTCTGAAAAAGAAGCAACGCTGACCGCCATTTTTGAAATCGAAGGCAATGAGGAAAATCAGGCCGTAATTACCATCGAAAATGATGGAAAGGAACTGGCCCGTACAGATATCCAATTGGTTAAAGGCATTTCGACCTATCCTGTTGATTTTAAAATTGAGAACCCGAAACTCTGGTGGACCAACGGTCTGGGCGAGGCGCACCTGTACAACCTCAAAGGGAAACTTCTGATTGGCAAGCGCGTAACTGAAAAATCGGAACGCATCGGTATACGAACCCTCGAGCTGGTACGCGATAAAGACGAAAAAGGAACTTCATTCTACTTCAGGCTTAACGGGGTACCTGTTTTCATGAAAGGAGCCAATTATATCCCGAACGATGTATTTCCGGCACGCGTAACAGAGGAAATGTACCAGAAAGTAATCCGTACGTCTAAAATCTCAAACTTCAACATGTTGCGTGTCTGGGGTGGAGGAATTTATGAAAACGACCGCTTTTACGAATTGTGCGACGAAGCCGGAATCCTGGTCTGGCAGGACTTCATGTTTGCCTGTGCCATGTTCCCCGGAGACGAAGCCTTCCTGAACAACATCAAACAAGAAGCAACCGACAACATAAAACGCTTGCGCAACCACCCAAGTATTGCCATGTGGTGCGGAAACAACGAAATTCTGGCAGCCTGGTTTGGCTGGGGCTGGGGCAAAGCCGAAGAAGCCAAAAGCAAAGAAAACGCAGCTAAGATCTGGAAATCATACACCGATATTTTCCACCACGTTCTGCCGGACGCTGTAGCGGCCAACGATCCGGACCGAGCCTACTGGGCATCGTCACCTTCTTCGGGAACCGGAATTCCGGCCGATCTGGCCAATGGTGACGAACATTACTGGGGTGTTTGGTGGGGCAAAGAACCCTTTAAAAATTATGCAACTCACCTGGCCCGTTTCATGAGCGAATACGGCTTCCAATCGTTTCCGGAGCTGAAAACAGTAAAACAATATGCTGCTCCGGAAGATTACGACATCTTCTCGGAAGTCATGAAATCGCACCAGCGTTCGTCCATCGGCAACGGAACAATTGAATACTACATGCTTCAGGACTATAAGAAACCCAAGGATTTTGCTTCTTTTTTGTATGTAAACCATGTGCTGCAAGCTGAAGGAATCAAGTTTGCGCTTGAGGGACACCGCCGCGCCGCACCCTATTGCATGGGAAGTTTGTACTGGCAAATTAACGACTGCTGGCCTGTTGCATCATGGAGTTCGACCGACTATTACCAACGTTGGAAAGCCCTGCAGTATTTCGCAAAAAAAGGTTTTGAACCGGTGCTTGTATCTCCGTATAAAGATAAAGACTCACTGAAAGTGGATATTATCAACGATCATTTGACAGAGATTAAAGGACAGCTCATTGTGAAAGTACTCGACTTTGAAGGCAAGGAAATCCGGAAAGAAACCAGAGATGTGACCGTTCCGGCCAATTCGAGCGACACGTTCTTTGCTGCCGGAGCCTCCGATTTTTTGAAAAAAATTGAGACCAATAAGCAGTTTCTCGCGGTTGAACTACTTGAAAACGGGAAGACAATGTCCAGCAACACACTCTTTTTCAAGCCAATTAAAGACATGCTATTGCCAAAACCTGAGGTAAAATACGAGATTACTCCTGCTGATAATGGATTTGAAATCACTTTATCAACCGACAAGTTGGCCAAAAACCTTTTTATGACCATCGGCGATGAAGAAGGTTTCTTTGAAGACAATTACTTCGATCTGATTCCTGGAAATGCGGTTAAAATAAAACTGGAGACTAAAATCTCCGGAGAAAAACTGCAGGAAGTATTTGCCATCCAAACGCTCGACGGAACATATTGATTTTGAACCGGAGTTTATGAAAAGACAAAGTATTGAAGCTGAAAACCGGTGATCCTCTTGCCGATAGTATTTCGACAAGCCGGGGGTCAACAAGCCGTGTTTTGCTTTAACACTTTGTCTTTTCATAATTTTCAGAACACTTTGCCTGATTTTATTGCGTCGCGTATCCTGCCCTTCTCCGGATATTTTACCGACTTTACAGCCATCGTGCAAACTATTTCTGAAAAACGCTTAACTTTAACTGATTTTTATATAGTTTAACGTCATCTTTATAGTATCAAGACTCGCTAATTTATGGAGTACAACTTTATCGGGAAAACTATTTTAATTGCCGAAGATGAAGAAGTTAGCCGCTTTTTCTTTGAAAAAGCTCTGAAAAGAACCAGGGCCAATCTGTTTTTCGTTAAAGATGGACTGGAAGCTGTTGAACTGGTTAAAGAAAACACCGAAATTGACTTGGTCCTCATGGATATCCGGCTTCCCCGAATGGACGGTATCGAGGCCACTTCCAGAATAAAAGCAATGATCCCTGAGCTGCCTGTCATCATTCAAACGGCATACGCCTTGCAATCAGCTCACGAAGAAGCGCTCAGCAGCGGTTGCGATGATTACATCACCAAACCCATCAAGATAGAAACCCTGCTCTCGATTCTGCACAAACACCTGATATTCTGATTCCGGCCTTCATTCACCCGATAGGCGGATAGAAAGCATCTTTAAAATGTTCGAGCCGGAAACCTCCCCCGTAAAAGATAATCGAGATCACATCAAACCGGGTATCCAGCCTGCTGTCTTTTTCCTGAATATAGGCTTCCGCTGCATTCACCAGAAACCTGATTTTTCTGCCCGAAACAGCCTCCGACGGATGTTCGTATGAATCTGTCCCCCTCGACTTTACCTCAACAATTACCAGTTCATTCCCGTCTCTGGCCACAATATCAATTTCGAGGTGATGTGAAAACCAATTGACCTCCAGAATATCGTAGCCCAATGATTTGAGGTGTGCAACGGCCAGTTCCTCCCCTTTTCGGCCCAGTTCAAACGCTTTGCTCATGGCATTTGGCGAATTAGATGACATGTCTCTGCAACGTTGAGCTTATACCTGCCACCAAGCAGCACGGCCAGATTTTTAGGAATATGGCCAACCGGAAAATCAAAACAAACCGGAAAATCAAAATCACGAACGGCTTCCAGAATAATCTCGGGAACTGATTTTCCAAACGGACTGTCATTGTCCTTCATTTCGGTAAAAGCGCCAACAATCAAACCCTTAAGGTTCTTTAACTGTCCGGACAGACGCAGATTTTGCATCATCCGGTCCAGATGATAAAGATATTCCGACAAATCTTCGATCAGCAAGATCTTACCCTCGGTTTTAAGTTGCCACGGTGTCCCCTGAAGACTGTATATCAAAGACAGGTTACCGCCAACCAATTCTCCGGAACAGACTCCCGCCCGGTTCTGCGGATGCGCCGCCGTTTCAATGTGGGATTTCCCGCATGAAAGCAAGTCCATCAGGCTAAAGAAACTCTTTGCCGGCTTTTTGTGCTCGAAGAAAAAGGCAGGCATTACCCCGTGAATACTCGCAATCCTCATATTGTGCAATATGGCATGAAAAACAGTAATGTCACTGAATCCGACCAACCATTTGGGAAACTCCAGCAAGGGAGAAAAGTCGGTCTCCGAAGCTACCCGGACAGAACCGTATCCGCCTCGTGCGCAAATGATTGCCTTCGTTTTCCGGTCGTTAATTGCTTCCTGAAAATCAGCAATACGCTGACGGTCTGTTCCGGCATACTGAAAATATCTGTCGAAGACACTTTTCCCGACAAGCACTTCATACCCCAACCCCTCAAGAAGTTCTATTCCCGGGAGCACTTTGTCTTTTTGAACTTTCCCGGCGGGCGAAACAATCCGGATTCGATCGCCCGGCACTAAATTGGGAGGAATGATCATGATTTGACTCTGTTATTCAGGATTATCAAAAATGAAGAAAATGCAGTAAAATCAATATCAAACAGCCTTTGTTTTTTCAGGCAAAAATGAGAAAGACGATCCGGGTTTTGAATCGTCTTTCTCTTTGCCTTTACAGGCACCAACGAAGCAATTGGTTATTTATTCTTCAGCAAATCTCTGATTTCGGCAAGCAAAATCTCCTCTTTGGTCGGCGGTGGAGGAGCAGGGGCTTCGACAGGAGCCTCTTCTTTCTTCTTCAGACTGTTGATGGCTTTAATCATCATGAAAATAGCAAATGCGATGATCAGAAAATCGACTGTAGTCTGAATAAAATTCCCATAATTAATCGCTACAGCCTGCGTAGTAATCTGGCCGGCAGCGTCCATCACCGGATCTTTCAACGTAATTTTCAGATCGGTAAACTTCACGCCGCCCAACAACAGCCCGATTGGCGGCATGATAACGTCGGCAACCACCGAACTGACTATTTTCCCGAAGGCTCCGCCGATAATGATACCTACTGCCATATCGACGACGTTTCCGCGCATGGCAAATGCCTTAAATTCGTTGACTAATTTCATACCGTTTCGTTTTTTATTTATAATTAGATAGCTCAGGTTTTCGAACGCCTTCGTTCCGGGTTGAAAATGACATACTAATTTAAATATTTTTCAGGATAAAAAATTACGTTTAATTTTTTTGACAACAGATTAATTTCGAATTTACTGTCTCCCAGAACTTCACCATCGGCTTCTCCTGCAATATTCCGGTCGGAACTGATGGATACGTGCCTGCCTGTATGGATGGATACCCGGTGATCTTTGGTGTACTCTCCGGAATAAAGTCCGGCCAGGTTGCGAAGTATACCAAACAACCCGATTTTCCTGATGACGGTGACTTGAAAGAGTCCGTTATCAGGAACGGCTGCCGGAGCTTGCTTCATCCCGCCACCGTTATATTTCCCTATTCCGATGCTTACCGAAAAGATCAGCTCTTCCATTTTCTGACCGTCGATTACGATCTTAACCTTACCGGCTCTGTACCTGAATAAACTGACAACCAAAGCCTGAAAATAAAGCGATATTCCTTTCTTTCCTTTATTTTTCAGCTGATTGGTCATCGCGGCAGCTACCGCATCGAACCCGAAACCCGCCATATTCGCAAAATAAGAGGTTCGGGCAAGACCGTTTTCGCTGAACGTGATGCAACCAATGTCCTGCCGCATCGTTTTCCCTTCTTTGATGATTTTAATAGCGGCTTTGTAGTGATTCGGAATTCCGAATGTTTTGATCCAGTCGTTGCCTGTACCAACCGGGATCATTCCAAGGATAATTTCTTCAGAGGGGCAGGCCGTCTGGAGAAATATACCATTCACCGCTTCATTTAAGGTCCCGTCGCCGCCTGCAACAATCAGATTGCGGTATCCGTCAGCAATGGCCTGAGCTGTCAACCGGATCGTATGCCCGGGGAATTCTGAAACAGCTGATTTATATCTGAACTTATACTGATCGAGCCTCTTCAGTATTTCCGCTTTATCCTTCATTCCCCGCCCCGAGCCCGCGTGCGGATTCAAAATAACGAACCAATTCTTTTTCGGCAAACTCTCCATACAGAAAGACAAAAAAACCAGTTTATCAAAGTAAAGAAAAGTATCCGGAATTTAATCCAGCAGCACTTCTGCCAGTTCGTCGACCGATCCGACCAGATAATCCGGATTGCAGGCATTGATCGATTCTGTCGTTCCGAAGCCGTATGCGACGGCAATGGACGAAATTTCGTTTTCTTTGGCGCCAATCAAATCATAATGCGTGTCGCCAATCATTACCACAGAGGCTGAAGCGCTAATTTGATTACGATTAAGCAATCCGGTGATCAACTCGCCTTTGGACGACTGTTTTCCCGATTGCTCCGCGCCTATTAAGTCATCAATATACCTGTCGAACTCAAGATGGCGAACAATCATCTGGGCATATTTTTCGTATTTCGAAGTAGCCACGTAAACACGTTTTCCGGAAAGGTGCAGTTCTTCCAGCAATTCAGAAATTCCATGATAGGCTTCATTCTCGCACCACCCTTTCTCTCCGAAGTAGGCCCTGAAATGCTCCACCGCCTGTTCGGTATGGCGATCGTTGAGCCCGAACAACCTTTTAAATCCATCCTGAAGCGGCGGTCCGATAAACTGATCCCGAATTTCTTCTGAATATCCGTCAATATGCATCTGACGGAGGGCATAGCGCAACGAGTTTCCAATACCCTGCCGCGAATCAATTAATGTACCGTCAAGGTCAAAAAGAATATGAGTAAAAGACATAACAAATGGTTATATATGAGTAGAGACGTAAATTTTACGCCTCTACAATTATTATTTTTCTATTTATTCTTCATCCGGCTCTAAACTAATCCAGATTCTTTGTCTGGTGCGGCTGGCAGTTTTTGCTTTTTCTTCGAGCAGATCGTAATCGGCTTTCCGGCTTTTCACAAACTCGTTAAAGGCTTCTTCCGACGACCATTCGTCGATAACCAGAAAAACGCCATCGCCTTCACCACTTTCGAGCACATCAGTTCCCTGATAGTCGGACGATTTACTGAAAAACCTCACCCATTCGCCTTTCGCATCGTAGAACTTTTCGAACTTTTCGCGTTCCTTAAACTTTACTTTTAGCTCCCAGATAACCTGAAACATAGTCGGAGTGATTGATTATTAAAGTGCAAATGTGCGGAAAAACTAATTCAGAATCAATGTTAACGCAAAAAGTAAACGAGCAATATGAAAACAAAAATCTACTTTTCTTTGATTTATAGCCTGTTCAACTTACCATCGAACGAATAAACTTTACCTTTTTCGGTATCGAATCCGACTAATTTTCCGGCATAATTAAGATTGCATTTTTGCCCTGCTTTTGATAAAACTTTCAATTCCGCAAGTTTTCCTTCTTTCCAGCTAAACGAGAGTTCAAACCCTCCGCGAGCGCACACTCCTGATATTTTTCCTGAAGGAAGTGCATCGGGCAGAGCCGGCAAAAGATCGATTGACCCCAGATGACTTTGCACCAGCATCTCGATCATTCCGGCCGGAGCCCCAAAGTTTCCATCAATCTGGAAAGGCGGATGGGCATCAAACAAATTGGTGTACGAACCGCCGCCTCCGGTACAAACCGTGTTTTCAATCTGCACCGGACGGAACAACAGTTTGATCATTTCGTAGGCATGGTTTCCGTCGAGAAACCGCGCCCAAAAGTTAATTTTCCAGGCCAGGCTCCAGCCCGTTCCGTCGTCGCCCCGATAGATGAGCGACTGGCGGGCAGCTTTCATCAACTCCGGACTTTCCTTCCAGTTGATTTCATTTCCGGGGTGTACGCCCCACAAATGCGAAACATGACGGTGTTTGTTGTTGGGATCGTCTTTGTCTTCCATCCATTCCTGCAATTGCCCGTGTTTGCCGATTTGGTCCGGAGCAATCTGCGGAACCATTTCTTTTAGTTTAGCTGCAAACGTTTGATCGGTTCCCAGTATTTCGGAAGCCGAAATGCAAGCCCTGAAAAGCGTACGGATGATTTGGTGATCCATCGTTGGGCCGGCAACCAACCCGCCATTTTCCGGAGAATTGGAAGGCGTGCTGATCAGGTAGCCGGTCTTCGTATCTTTGATCAGGAACCGGGTGAAAAACTCAGCAGCACCTCTCATCAGCGGATAAGCCTTGCTTTTCAGAAATTCCTGGTCGTGCGAAAACTGGTAATGCTCCCACAAATGAAGGCTCAGCCAGGCGCCACCGGTAACCCAAATACCGTGGTCAGAGGCGTTTATTGGAGCTGTTCCCCGCCAGATGTCGGTGTTGTGGTGCAGCACCCAGCCGTTTGCGTTGTAATGCTCTTTGGCCACTGTTCTTCCGGTTTCGGAGCAGTCAGCAAGCATGGTGTAAAGCGGCTCCTGGCATTCGGCCAGATTGGCCACTTCGGCCGGCCAGTAGTTCATTTCGGTATTGATGTTCACCGTGTATTTGCTGTCCCACGCCGGGGCGAGCTGGTCGTTCCAGATTCCCTGCAAATTGGCTGGCTGTGTTCCGGGGCGGCTGCTCGAAATCAGCAGGTATCGGCCATACTGAATGTACAAAGCCAATAGCTGAGGATCGTCGGGATTTTTGTTGAACCCGATGATTCGCTCGTTGGTTGGCAACTTCATCCGTTCGTTTTCGGTAAACTGAACATCGAAGCGACCAAACAATTTCTGATAGTCGGCCAGATGAGCAGAATACACCCGATCGAATTTTTTATTTTCCACTTTCGCCAATGTTTCCTGAACCTTTTGTTCAGGATTTCCGCTCACATCCTTATAATTGATGTAATTGGTTGCCGCTGCCAGATAAAGGGTCGCTGTTTTTGCTCCTGAAACTGAAAGCTGATTTTCGCCGGTTTTTACTGTTCCGTCGGTTATCACTTTTACGGAGGCAACTCCGCGCAATGCGCCATCTTTCACTTGTACATTCAGTGTCATGGCGTTTCCTGAAGTTTTTACTGTTTTCGATTCGTGTAGTGCGTCCATCAAAATCGAGAAATTCAGGGCTTTTTTCTGGTTTGCGGTCAACCGGATAACAATCACCTGATCGGGGTTGGACGAAATGTATTCGCGGGTAAAGTTTACGCCGTTCGATTGATAAGTTACCCGGTGTATCGAGTTCTTTAAATCAAGCTCGCGATGATAGTTGGTAAATCCGGATTGATCGGGGAAATGAAGATTCAGGTCTCCAAAGGCCTGATATGCTTTTTGACGAACCGGCACGCCCATAAACTCCTTCATGGCCAAATCTTCGGCTTCTTTTTGTTTGCCATCAAAAATCAGCTGCCTGATTTGCGCTAAATATTGATGAGCTCCCTGGTGTGCGTAATCATTTGGAGCTCCGGTCCACAAAGTCTCTTCATTAAACTGGATGCGGTCGTTTTCGACACCGCCAAAAATCATGGCGCCCAGGCGTCCGTTTCCGATGGGCAACGCTTCGGTCCATTTTTGAGCGGGTTTACTGTACCAAAGTCTGAGGTGATGGTTTTGTTCTTTCGCCTGCAAAGCCAGAGACAACAACAGAAATCCGGTCAGGACAGGTAAGATTGATTTTGCTTTCATTAGTTCGGTTAAAGTTTAATTTCTGAAGGTTGAAAATACGGAAAATCGGGCAATAACTGTCCTGCTCCATGCTGTTTCAGAAACAAAGTAAAAGTTAGATTCAGTGATAAAGCTAAAATTGTTCTAATTGTGTTTTCTGATCAGGCAGTAGTTACCCAAAAACAGCAGCCCGACGATCGTTGGAAGGCTAATCATCATCCAGGTTCCTCCCCGGATTCCGGTTGGGCCGAAGAGAAAGATCATGCAAAGACTCATCCCCAGAAGTAAAATCCCGGCAAGGTCTTCGCGCCGCCAGACCAGCCACAATACCACCAGCATGAAGATCGTGAAAAGGTTATGAATGAAAAAGCCACCCAGTTCTTGGAGAAAAGTTCCCTCCATCGAAAATAGCTTGTAACGAAGTTAGGGTAATTTTCTTCAAATCTTGTCACAGAGTTAGGGTTGTTTCAAATATAAAAAGATTAAAAAAACCCGTCTTCTCGTAAGAAAACGGGTTCGGTTATAATAGAGTAAGCAGCCGATCCGCCTGAAGC
>JAEUSS010000020.1 GCA_016788685.1 Prolixibacteraceae bacterium
CACGGAATAAAAACAATTTTCGTTTTCTTCGATGACTGCTGGAATCCAAGCTACTCGGCCGGTAAACAACCTGATCCGAAACCCGGAGTTCACAACTCGGGCTGGGTCCGCGATCCTGGCGATTTGCTGTTTCAGGACTCAACTTTGATGACTATTCTCGAATCGTATGTAAAAGACGTACTGACAACCTTCAAAAATGACCAACGAATTGTACTATGGGATTTATACAACGAACCCGGCAACTCCGGCTATGGCAACAAATCACTGCCGTTACTTAAAAAAGTATTTGAGTGGGGTTGGGAAATCCGGCCATCGCAACCACTTTCTGCCGGAGTGTGGAGCCTGGGCTTAAAAGAGCTGAACAAGTTCCAGGTTGAAAACTCAGACATTATTACTTATCACAACTACGAAAGTCCGGAAAAGCATCAGGCCGCCATTGATACGCTGAAACGCTACAACCGGCCGCTGGTTTGCACCGAATACATGGCCCGCCGGAACAACAGCCTGTTCACCAACATTATGCCCATCCTGAAAGAACAAAACATCGGAGCTATTAACTGGGGATTGGTTTCAGGTAAATCAAACACGAAATATGCCTGGGACGAGCCCATCGCTGACGGATCAGAACCTCCACTTTGGTTTCACGAGATTTTTCATCCCGACGGCACTCCATACAAGCAAGAAGAAGTTGACCTGATCAAGAGCCTGACAGGAAAGTAGTAATCTGTTGCGGTTTTCAGCTGTGACTAGTCCTAAATAGGCGTTACAGATTATTGTACTAATTTAATAGATTCACAGACCGTTTCAAAGCTAGCTTTGAAACGGTCTGTTTTTTTGTAGCTTTTAATTTTAACATGGTCTTGTTTGTGCATTTGCTCTGGCGTAAGCATTTGACATGACCAGTGAGGCCGTTTTGTATTGTAGATTTCAATACTGTTTTTTACCAGCTTTTTGATAATCGGAAGCTTTACCCGATAATCTTCAAGCATAAATTCCTGTTTCAGAATACCGTTGACACGCTCGGCAACAGCATTGGCATAAGGATCGTAAGATTCGGTCATGCTGCATGTTACTTTCTGCTTTGTTAAGATTTTCTGGTAGTCATCGCAACAATATTGCAAGCCCCGGTCGGAGTGATGTATCAATGCATTTGTTTTGCAAGAACGACTTTTTAAGCCTTGTTTTAATGCACGAATGGCGCCCTCTGCGCTCAGGCTTGCCGAAACGTCATACCCGACAATTTTCTTTGAATAGGCATCGGTTACCAGTGCCAGGTATTGTTGATTATCCCGGGTCCCGATATAGGTGATATCTGCAACCCAAACCTGTTCCGGTTTGGTAGGAACAATTCCTCCAACCAGGTTTTTGTGTTTATGGAAACGATGGCGTGAATCTGTAGTCTTACGATAACACCTTACCGGTTTTATCAGCAGGTGGTTTGCTTTCAGGATTGAAAACAACCGGTCCCGGCCGATACTAAGCTCTCCCAGCCGATCCCGCAATAAATAGTAAAGCTTGCGTGTGCCAAGCCGTGGCATTTCACGCCTGAGCTGCTGCACCATGATAACAACCTGTGATGCGATTGCCTGTCTGCGCTTTACCGATTGTTTACTGCGGTAATAAACCTGTCTGCTTACCCCGAACATGTCACAGGCTGAAACTATCGTTTCTTTTCCTTCTTTTCGGCTGAGTTCGACTGTCCGGGTAAGCATTTTTTTCTGATCGGGATATTGAACTCTTTCTCGGCCAGATCAATCATCATATCAAACAGAACAGCCTTGCGGTCGGCCCGGTCGATCTGGTGCTCTAAAAAAGCCTTTTGTTTTTCAAGCAATTTGACCTTCGCTTCGAGTTCAAGGATTTTTTGTTCCTGGCTTTTGGGCATATTCGATGGCGTTTGATTTTCCCAATCAAAGCTACCATATTTTCTTAACCAATAACGTACTGTCGAATCGCCTTGAATGCCATATTTCCGTTTAGCTGCTCCCAAACTTAAATGGCCTTGCTCAACTTCTTTTACCACTTGCAATTTTAAAGACATCGAGTAGTCTTTCTGTGTTCGCTTAACGTACTCTTGTTTAACTATTTCTTTCATAACGTTACTTTTGGTGTAACGCTATTTCAGGACGAGACATTTTTAAAAGTTGTAAATTTGAATACCTTCATCAAAAACACCTCTTTTCAGATGACAACAATCGCCCTGGCCCAGGAAATAAAAGCATACTGCATAGCTAATGCCAATGCTGAGCAAATTAAAAAGTCGCAACGGTATTTTAAGGAAGAGTTTGTCGGCTATGGACTGACTTCCACACAAATTCAGGACAAAGTCAAAGATCTTTTGAAAAGCGGGCAAATTGACCTGCCGGTAGTTTTAGAGGCTGCGCCAGCTTTGCTGAAAAGCGGGCAATACGAAGAAATATCGTTTGCCTTGCTGTTGCTTGACCGCCTTTCAAAACAATTTACGACCGAAACGTTCCGGATAATCAGCGAATGGTTCATTTTCAGTATTCACAACTGGGCACACGCCGATACTCTGGGCATGTTTACTTTACCAAAATTTCTGGACAAAAAGCTCATCGGGATGGACGATTTCAATCCGTGGCTCAACTCTTCCTTCAAGTTCCAGCGCCGGTGCGTACCGGTTACCCTGATCAAACACATCAAGAAAACCGGACAAGTCATGCCTTCGATTCGTTTTGTCGAAAAGCTGATGAATGATCCCGAACGGGAAGTGCACCAGGGAATGGGCTGGTTTCTGCGCGAAGCATGGAAGATCAGTCCTGCAGAAGTGGAAGCTTTTCTCGATGAATGGAAAGAAACTGCACCGCGCCTGATCATTCAATATGCCTGCGAAAAAATCACTGCCGAAAAGAAATTGCGTTTCAGGAGAGGAAAAGAGTAAAAAGTATAATGATCAGGTGACTTCGAGTCACCCGATCACTTCAATTCCAATTTATTCGTTCAGCGAATTACAAATCTTCTGATTGATTTCACGAACACGCTGTTCTTCAATTTTAATCACTTTGCGGTCGTAGGTCATCAACCCGTTCACTTCACCTTCAACATCTGTCGTTTGTGTATAAACAGCGGCCGAAAAACCGGTTTTGATCATTTTCAGCAAGGCCTCACCGTATTTCACATACTCATCGGTTACATCTTTCGAGTTTTTAAACTGTACATACCCCCAGTTTTTATCCGATGCCCACAAATGGCCTTCCAGAGCCAGCCCTATTCCGCCGTATTCGCCCAGCACCGTTGGCCGCTGACCATCGTACAAAAACATACTAGGTCCCGGATAATTATGCAAATCGAGCATATCGCCTACCGGATAATGGTTTCCCCCGCTGGCAGGGTTTACCAAACGGCTTGGGTCGTATGTTTTGGTCCATTCCACAATTTCGGCAGTTTTAAACTGGCCCCATGCTTCATTAAACGGAACCCAGGTCACGATACATGGATTTGAATACAGGTAATCCAGGATTTCTTTCCATTCTTTGCGGTAGTTGGCCTCCGACTCGGCACTTCTTTTTAAATCATTTCCGTTGAAATAATTTCTCATTTGCCACTGCGGAGATCGGTCCCCATTGGGCATGTCCTGCCAAACCAAAATACCGATCTGGTCGCAATGCGTATACCAGCGCGCCGGTTCCACTTTCACATGTTTACGAATCATGTTAAAACCAAAATCTTTGGTTTTCTGAATGTCGTATCTCAAAGCCTCA
>JAEUSS010000075.1 GCA_016788685.1 Prolixibacteraceae bacterium
CGAATTTCCTTGCAGCCAACGGAATTTTAAGATCGCGGATGACCACTGCAGGGAAAGCCTATGACGAACCGGTTGCCGATAATTCAACTGCTGAAGGAAGATCGAAGAACCGTAGGGTAGAAATCTTCATTACCGCAAACAAGCAAATGATCGATCAGGCCGAACAGGGAATTATCAAATAGCTGTCTCTTTCCCGCCGGTAACGATTTACAGTCAACAAGTCAGAAATTTTAATCCTACAAAAAATGAAAAAACAATTATTAATCTTGTCTCTTCTTCTTTTCTGTCAAATAACCTTTGCCCAATCGCCTGTTGCAAAAGGCGAATCACAAATCAATGCAGGCATTGGCTTATCCTCCTGGGGAGTCCCGGTGTACCTCGGACTTGACTACGGCATACACCCTGACATCAGCATCGGAGGAGAACTCTCTTATCGTTCATACCACGATAAATACAACAGCATACGCTACAACCACTCGGTATTAGGAATTTCAGGAAACGGAAATTACCATTTTAACCGCGTACTGAGCATACCTGAAAAATGGGATTTCTATGCCGGCCTAAATCTGGGCTTTTACATTTGGAACTCACCAAACGACTATGCAGGTAGTAATTCTTCCGGACTAGGCCTTGGTGCTCAAGTAGGAGGGCGCTACTTCTTCTCAGAAAAAATAGGCCTCAATTTGGAATTTGGCGGTGGAAATGCTTTCTCCGGCGGTAAGTTAGGGCTTACATTCAAATTATAATCCGCTGACAATAAAACAGCTGTTAACTTTTGTTGCTTCAAAAATAACAAGACAACTCAAAACCATTTAAATTACTGAAAATGAAAAAATTAACTTTACTTTTTATATTCACATTAACTCTCCAGTCTGTATTCGCTCAGACTTCGGATAAGAAGTGGGGAATCGGCACCGGTGTTGGTGCTTACGGAACGTTCGATAAATCCGACATTGGTTTTATGCCTGAATTGTATTTAAGCCGGTATTTAAGCCCGAAACTTGACCTGATGCTTAAAGGAGACATGGGACTTTTTAACTCTAAACTGATAAGTGACGTTGATCTGTTTAACACCTCACTTAATTTGAGGTATAAGTTAAGTGATGAAAGCAAAAATTTCCGCCCCTACCTGTACGCTGGTCCGGGATTATTGTCTGATAATAACGAATCAAAAGCAAACTTCAATTTAGGACTTGGCGGAAAGTATTACATCAGTCAGGCTACTGCTTTTTACCTGGAGGCTGGTTACATCAACGGAATCGAGACGACCAGTGCCGGAAAAAACACCAGAGACAATTTCTGGAAAGCGACCATCGGCATGGAATTCGATTTTGGAAAAGCAAAAGACTCCGACATGGACGGAGTGTCGGATAAAAAGGACAAATGCCCCAATACTCCTTCAGGTGTTGCTGTTGACAGCAAAGGATGCCCCATTGATTCGGACGGCGACGGAGTTGCGGATTATCTCGACAACTGCCCTGAAGTTGCCGGAGCAACATCGCTGAAAGGATGCCCCGATACTGATAAAGATGGCGTTGCGGACAAAGATGACGCTTGTCCTGAAGTTGCCGGAGTTGCAGCCCTGAAAGGATGCCCTGACTCTGATGGTGACGGTATAGCCGATAAAGACGACCAGTGCGCTAATACTCCGAAAGGAACAAAGGTTGACTCAAAAGGATGCCCGCTGGATCAAGACAACGACGGTGTTCCGGACTCTCAGGACGAATGCCCGACTGTTTTTGGAGTAAAAGAAAATAAAGGATGTCCGGAAAAGCCAAAACCGGTAAAAGAAATAGAAAAAGTAGTCATCGAACCCGTCTATTTCGACTCTAATAAGGCAACCTTCGAAGCCAGCGAAAAAGCGAAAATTGATAAACTCGTTCTTTTCCTGAAAGCCAACAACAATTACGATGTGAAAGTAACTGGATATGCCGATGACTCTGGTGACGCTGCTTACAACCTCAGCCTGTCCAAAAACCGGGCTGCCGAAGTTGTCAAATCAATCTTATCCGGAAGCATCAATAAGAACCGCATCGCCTTGCAGGAAGGACTCGGTGAAGCCAATCCTGCTGCAAACAACACTTCTCCGGAAGGCCGCGCACAGAACCGCCGGGTCGAATTTGAAGTTGTCAAAACCAAATAGCTGTTAGCTGATTTTTACAGAAGAGGCTGTCCCGATTGAGTTGGGACAGCCCTTCTTGTTTCTGTCCGTTTCAAACCAACTTCAGCCATCCTTCCGCCTGAAAAAAACAACCTCCGCCTCCGCTTTTTACCAACTGCAGCCCGCCCTTTCCGGGAAAAGAAAAAACATGTTTCTCCCATTTATACAACACCCCGGCACGCCACGCAACTGCCGCAGAAATGACGAAAAGTCATAAAAAAACACCATATTGCCAATGTGTTATTTTGATTCACGATAAAAAACTTATTACAAAAACGTACATCAAAACTGAAGTGAGTTCATTTTCTTTTTACTTTGTGTGAAGTTTTGATAAAAAAACAGCTGATGAAATCGTATTTTGACAGCTAAAACCTATGAAAAAATCTAAAATTACAATCAAAGAGATGGCCGAACTCCTGAAGGTTTCGCCATCGACCATCTCACGGGCACTGCAGAACCATCCGAGCATCGGCAAAAAAACAACTGCCGAGATTCATAAGCAGGCCAAAAAGTTAGGTTATTTCCCCAATTCTGTCGCATCCAATCTCCGGAGAAAAAAAACAAACCTGATTGGAGTGATCATCCCCCGGATTGACCGCTACTTTCAATCGTCAGCC
>JAEUSS010000094.1 GCA_016788685.1 Prolixibacteraceae bacterium
ATTTCGATTAAATAAAAATCCTATGAGAAACATTGCACAGAGACATAAAGTTATATTGAGTGAACTTGAAAAAGAAGGCTATGTAAGGGTACAAGACCTGAGCGAACGTCTGGGGGTTTCGGAAGTAACAATCCGAAAGGATTTGAAAGAACTTGAAACTCGGAAGCTGCTTTTCCGAAGCCACGGGAGTGCTAGTCCGATGAGTTCGCTGATTAATGACCGGCATATTGACGAGAAAGAGAAGATTCAGGTGAACGAGAAGTTGCGCATTGCTGATGCTGCAAATCTGTTGCTTGAGAAAAACGACCGGATCATTATTGCTTCCGGAACAACTGTGCTGAGTTTTGCCCAGAAAATCACGATGACAGAACCTCTGACTGTAATAACTCCATCGGTTAAGGTTTCGCTGTCGCTTTGTTATAAACCTAATGTTGAAGTTATCCAGTTGGGAGGAACTATGCGAAAGAGTTCGGCATCGGTCGTTGGCCCTAATGCCGAAAGCTTGCTGTGTGAACTAATGTGTAATAAACTGTTTATTGGTGTCGACGGACTTGATCTGGATTTTGGGTTGACAACCAGTAACATGGCTGAGGCGCATCTGAATCAGTATATGTTGAGAGCGGCTCAGGAAGTGATTGTTTTGGCCGACTCATCAAAATTCGGGAAGCGTGGATTTGGCAAGATTTGTGATATCGGACAAATTCACCGGATTATCACCGATAAAGACGCTCCGCCGAATGCCGTTCAGATTATTCGTGAGAAAGGCATTGAGGTGACATTGGTTTGATGGCGAAAACCGGGCATGGCTTTCATTGGTTTTAGTTTCGACCCGAAAGTAAACGAAACAGGAATTGCTGATGTTTGCATTTGAAGGGTTTGTGTCAGACTTAGCCGGCTGGCGGATATTGCCTGATGAGACGGGTTTGTTTCCTGGCAGCTTTCAGGAACTTCAGAAGGTGGTCTGGTTTAAAGCCGCGCTTTCTGTTTTCTGTAGCAATCCGGAACATGAGACTTTGGGTTTTGAACAGCTCCCGGTACAGGTTGATAAATGAGAATTCCGGATCCCAGGCGTGAATAGGTTCTGAGCCTGCTCCGTTAATCTCAATGATCGAAAATCCCAAGGCTGCTTTTAGTTGATCGGTTGATTTGAACCGGACGTCGAAGCGTCCGTAGTAGAATTCGGGAATGCTCTGTGCAATTTCATCAAAAAGCGTGTTCAGTTCTGGGGTGATTAAATGGCGGGCATCGCGGTAAATTCCTCCGATACGTATGCTGCCAATAAAAGCCAGTCTAACCAATTCTCCCTCTGTCGGGATGGATTCCAGTTTCTCTGGGTCTAGTCCCAGATGTTCAGGGTTTAGTCCCAGGAAATACCTGGATTTGAACCCGGTTCTTGGGTTGTCTTGAATCAGTTTTCTTAGTTTTGAGGTGCCATCGCCAATGACATACGGAAAATAGCGCAGCGTGAGCGAAAAGATTTTCCCGTGAGTTTCTCCGGGGATTCGGGCATAAAAGATCCCTGCCTCACCGTCGTGCGGAATAAGTTCCTGTACCAGCAACTGTTCGTTTTGGGGATAGGCTGCAAGGTAGCTGAGCAAGGTGTTTTCGTTATCGACTTTGCGTACGCCAAATCCCTGCCATCCGATGTCCGGTTTAACGACGACCGGGAACGTGAGACCTGCTTTGTTCATCCTGAAGAGTATTTCTTCCCGGTCAACTTCGGGAGGACGATTGGTTCGGCGGAACGGGAAGAAGCGGGCCATCCATCTTTGATAATCTTTGCCGATTGCTTCAAGTGTCGCGCTTTTGGATTCGCCCCAGAAACCTCCTGTTTCAATCAGCGGATTGGCAATGGAAGGTAAAGTAAAGTTCCCGTATCGGATGGAAAGGGTAAGCCAGCGGACTCCGACAGGGATATAGAATAATCCGTTCGGGATGCGTTCTGCCATCGAAATGAGTCGTTTCAGTCCCTTCAGGGGAGGCATGCCCCGGTGCTG
>JAEUSS010000136.1 GCA_016788685.1 Prolixibacteraceae bacterium
TTTTAAGCTACAAATCGTTATAATTGTGGCTACTTTTAAAAACCCAAAAATTACTAATTAAAAATCACAAAATGAGCACTAGTTATAAAGACTTAGGCCTTGTAAACACCAAAGAGATGTTTGCAAAAGCAATTGCCGGCAAATATGCAGTTCCGGCTTACAACTTTAACAACCTGGAACAGCTTCAGGCCATTGTTCAGGCATGCGTTGAATCTAAGTCACCTGTTATCCTCCAGGTTTCTTCAGGAGCCCGCAAATATGCCAACGCCAACTTGCTCCGCAACATGGCTAAAGGCGCTGTTGAATTCGCCAAAGAACTGGGATGCGAAATTCCAATCGCTTTGCACCTCGACCACGGTGACACCTTCGAACTTTGCAAAGACTGTGTTGACAGCGGTTTCTCTTCAGTAATGATTGACGGCTCGCACCACTCTTACGAAGAAAATATTGCGTTGACTAAAAAAGTGGTTGAATACGCACACGCTCACGGCGTAACTGTTGAAGGCGAACTTGGCGTACTGGCCGGTGTTGAAGATGATGTGGTTGCTGAACACTCAACTTATACCAAACCGGAAGAAGTTGTTGACTTCGTTAAACGCACCGGTGTTGATTCACTGGCTATTTCAATCGGCACCTCACACGGAGCCAACAAATTCACTCCGGCTCAGTGTACCCGCAACGAAAACGGCGTGCTGATTCCGCCTCCGCTGCGTTTCGACATCCTGGAAGAAATCGAAAAACAACTTCCCGGATTCCCGATCGTACTGCACGGCTCTTCGTCAGTTCCGCAGGAAGAAGTTGAAACCATCAACAAATACGGCGGTGCACTGAAAGATTCAGTAGGTATTCCGGAAGAACAACTCCGCAAAGCAGCTCAGTCAGCAGTTTGCAAAATCAACATCGACTCTGACGGACGTTTGGCCATGACCGCTGCGATCCGCAAAGTATTTGCCGAAAAACCGGGAGAATTCGACCCGCGCAAATACCTGGGACCAGCCCGCGACGCCTTGAAAGAACTTTACAAACACAAAAACGAAAACGTATTGGGTTCGGCCGGAAAAGCTTAATTCAAACGTGCGAATGATACACGAGGGCAGCCGGAAGGTTGCCCTTTTTTATTGCCCCAAAGGAAAAAAACGAAAGATTTACCCGACCATACGCAATTTATACTTCCTGACAAGAATTTCAGGCGTATAATTATGCAATTTATACTTCATACCAGTCTCAAAGCAGATACGATACGCAGCATTTACTTTCAGGCGAGACTAAAAACTAATACAAGACGCAGCCTGTACTTTCAGGCGAGAAATAAACTCCACGCAATATGCAGCCTGTACTTTCAGGCAAGAAGTAAACTCCGGACAATATGCCGCCTGCACTTTCGGGCGGGAAACAAATGCCCACGAAGAACGGGCGTGAGCATACATATCCTGATTAAAAGGGATAACCGATGGCAAACGATAAGTTGAAATGCTCGCCGTTGATCTTGTAATTGCCGGGTATAAACCGTTTCCCCTCTGCCAGCGAGGGATCGCGCATTTTCATTCCCAGATCGAGGCGGAACAAGAAGTAAGTAAAATCGAACCGGAGCCCGAATCCGGAGCCAACCGCAATTTGTTTGTAAAACCGGTCGACCTTAAAGACGGCGCCTTCGCGGTTGTCTTTGCCGTTGATGGCCCAGATGTTTCCGGCGTCCATAAACAAAGCCCCTTCCATCAGCCAGAACAATTTGAAGCGGTACTCGAGGTTTGCTTCCAGTTTAATGTCGGACGACTGGTTCGGATAAATGTTGGGCGGCGCTTTGTAGGAACCCGGTCCCAGCGACCGGACCTGCCAGGCACGGATGCCGTTGGCTCCGCCGGTGAAATATTTTTTCTCGAACGGCAGCACATTGAAATTGCCGTAGGGTACCCCGATCCCGACAAAAGCACGACCGACCACCGAACTGGCCTTATCAATTATATGACCGTAGCGGTATTCGAAATCGGCCTTCAGGTATTGAGCAAAGCGGGTGTTCAAAACCTGGTAGTACGAACTGACCTGGTTGGTCAAGGTATCGGGGACCTCGGTTTTACTCTTGTTCACCAGGCGCGAATAGAGCGAAAGCAGGTTCCCGGCCGATTCGAGATTAACTTTAAGGTACCGGTAGTCTTCGCGTTTGTTGATATTTTGAGTATTGTACATCCAACTGTAGCTTGATGCAAAAATCAGGTGGTCGGTAAAACTGCTTTTAATAAAAAGGTCTTCGATAGAGTTTATAAAAGCCGCATTAAACTTGTAAAGATTTACGTAATTCAGATCGACCAGATTCAGGGTATTGAACTGGTAATTGCTGGTTTTCCAGTTGTAGGCATATTTCAGGTTGGTAATCGTCCGGGTGTAATCGGGGCGGCTCTGGTAGTTAAACCCGGCGGTTAGTTTGGTCTCCGGAATCTGGAAGGTAAACATCCGTTTCCCTTTGATAAAACTCAAAAATTTGGGGATGGTCAGACTCGATTCGAAACCGAATTCGCGGGTATTGAAATCGAGGTTGCCTTCGCTGGTTAGTGCCTGCCGTTCGCGGGCACCACGGAGTTGCATGTCGAACACCTCGGCGCCGCCAAACACATTCCGGTGCTGGAAATTAAGATTTCCGGCAACGCCCAGATTTCCGGAGGAGTTGGTTCCTTCGACATCGACTGAAAAGTTCTGACGGGGAAGCGGAGAAAGCTGCATCCGGCAATCGAGCAGCGGGATCGTGTCGTTGGCGAACTCGTTCAGTTCGGTGAACCCGATATTAATGAGTTTGAATTGTTTTAATCGGTTGAGTGCCCGATAAGTTTTCTCGGCATTGGCCAGACTGTAATAGGCAGAATCCTTCATGCGGTTCACATTCGAAAACAGTTCGGGGCGGTACCTCAGTTTTCCGGAGTAAGTAATGAAATAATCGCCGTTGACCAAGGTATCGAGCTTTTGTTCTGTCAATTCTCCGGTCAGGTCGGCCGTTTTGAATGTCGGGTTGACGATGTAATTCCGGATTTTGTATTTCTGATGGGCAACGGCTTCAGCCTCGTCGTTATTGAGCAGTGCATCGTCGACATTCACGGTTAAGTCAACCTGATTGCTGTAGAAATTAGAATCGGCCAGGAAACTCACATACTCTTCCGAGAACTTGTAATAGCCCCTGTTTCTGAGGTGAGTGGCTATTCGCTGTCTTTCGGCATTGAGCACATCCAGGTCGAAAATGTCGTTTTTCTTCAGGAGTTGGTTTACCGAATCCCGAAGGATCACATCGCGCAGGTTCATGTCTTTGATGGAATACACGTAATTGCGGATGCGGTATGGTTGCTTCGCCTCAATGTCGAGAATCAGGTTCAGTTTCTTCTTTTCCGTGTTAATAACCAGCGAGTCGGTAACGATGGCGTTGTAATACCCTTTATTCTTCAGGAAAATGCGCAACTGCTCCTTGCTTCTGGCAGTTTGAAACTCATCGTAGAGTACCGGCGCTTCGCCAATCCGTTTGAGCCAGTCGTTGTCCTTCTTCCCTGACGACAAATTGTAAACCCCTAGGTGGAATTTTAACACCCCCAGAATACGCAGGTTTTCTTTTTGCCTGATGTGCGTTTTTAATTCTTCGCGTTTCAGGTTTTTATCATCGGCCTTTACCGTCACCCGGTTGAGCAGGTATTTACCTTCGGGCACAAAGCGGGTTGAATTGCACGCCCCGAGCAGAACCATGCAAGCCAAAAAAATGATTTTTTGTAATGAGAAATATCTATGTGAAGAGTTTGACGGCATCATTATGAATTTTTACAAAAATAAACAGAGCAATTGGTTCGCAAATCTTTCATCTGTTTATTTTTATTTATTTTTATTGCCGGATGAAATTTGCCTGATCCGGATGCTCCGTCCCGACTTACCGTTTGTACGGATCACGCACATTTCAGTCCTTTTTATTATTCCAATTTTAAGAACGAAGATGCATATCGAGATGTTGAGTAAAAACAAAATTAAACTGATCCAGTCGTTAAACCGCAAAAAGGGCCGGGATGAATCGGGTCTGTTCCTGGTCGAAGGAAACAAAATGGTAGAAGAAGCACTTCGTTCCGACTTCAATGTAGAAACCCTGATCAGCACCCCCTCGTTCCTCGGTCAGCTCGCCGGCCTGGATTCGCGGGCAAAAGAGCTTGTTGAAGCCGACAAGGAATCGATTCAGAAAGCCAGTTTGCTGCAAACCCCGCAGGACTCGATGGCACTGGTGCGGTTGCCTGCAAATACTGAGCCTGAAATTACTCCCAATACCGATTTGATGCTGGCCCTCGACTTTATTCAGGACCCGGGCAACCTGGGAACCATCCTCCGGATTGCCGACTGGTTTGGAATAAACACCGTTATCTGCTCGGAAAATACAGTGGACGCGTTTAACCCCAAAGTGGTGCAGGCCAGTATGGGGGCCATTTTCAGGACCAGCACCGTGTACACCAACCTCGAAAAATTCCTGGCCAAAGCCGTTGCGGCGCAGCTTCCGGTTTACGGCACATTTCTGGACGGAAAAAACATATACACCGAACCGCTTAGCGCCAAAGGCATCATTGTCCTGGGCAACGAGGGAAACGGCATATCCGATCCGGTAAGCCGGCTGGTTACCCAAAAGCTGGTTATTCCCACGTTTTCGACCGGCAAAAACAAGCCCGAGTCGCTGAATGTAGCTATCGCCACAGCTATTTGCTGTTCGGAATTCAGAAGAAGATAAAAGGAGGATGCGGGTAAAAGAACCGTTTACTTTGCCGCAGATTTATAATTTTCGGCAAAAGCTTCGGCGCAGCGTTCGCCATCCATTGCCGATGAAACAATCCCTCCGGCATAACCGGCTCCTTCGCCGCACGGGTACAGCCCCCGGATTTTAACATGTTCCATTGTTTCTTCGTTGCGCGGAATCCGGATCGGCGATGATGTCCGTGATTCAACGCCGACAATGATTGCCTCGTTGGTCAGGTAACCGTGCGCCTTCTTATCAATCAGTTTAAAGGCCTCCTGAAGTCGCGTCCGGATCCGTTTGGGCAGTTTGTCGTGCAAGGGTACCGACACCAGTCCGGGATGGTACGAAGATTCGGGCAAGTCCTGAGAAAACTGACCTGCAACAAAATCGGCCATCCGCTGAGCCGGTGCGAACTGTGTATTTCCGTTCAGCGAAAAGCACAACCGTTCAATTTTACGCTGGAACTCCAGACCGGCAAATACGCCCAGATGTCTGAATTCGTTCAGATCTTCAGGCCTGATTTCAACCACCATTCCGGAATTGGCAAATTTGGTGTTCCGCCGGGTCGGCGACATGCCGTTGACGACCATTTCGCCCGGCGCTGTTGCTGCCGGGACCATAATTCCGCCGGGGCACATGCAAAACGAATAAACGCCGCGCTGCTCCACCTGTTCGACAAACGAATAAGTTGCCGGCGGCAGGTAAGGCCCACGTTCCGGCTGATTATACTGAATGGAATCGATCAGCGTTTGCGGATGTTCGGCCCGAACGCCTACGGCAAACGATTTGGCTTCGATCGAGATTCCCCGTTCATAGAGCAACTCATAAATCTCGCGGGCCGAATGCCCGGTAGCCAGAATAACCGCCTCCGCCTCGACCAGCGTGGTGTCGGCAAGCATGATGCCCGTACACCGGTCATCCGCGACAATGAAATCGGCCACCCTGCTGTTAAAATGAATTTCGCCGCCGGCTTCCTTTATTTTTTCCCGGATGCGGGTAATAATCCCGGGGAGCATGTTGGTTCCGATATGCGGATGAGCATCGATCAAGATCTCGGGAAGCGCGCCGTTCGAATAAAATATTTCCAGGACCCGGCGAACGTTCCCGCGCTTTTTAGAGCGGGTATACAACTTCCCGTCGGAAAATGTACCTGCCCCACCCTCTCCGAACCCGTAATTGGAATCCGGATCAACCAGGTGTTCGCGGTGGATTCTTGCGATGTCGCGTTTGCGGTCGCTCACATTTTTACCCCGTTCAAAAATCAGCGGTTTAAAACCCAGTTCAATCAGGCGCAAAGCGGCAAACAGTCCGGCGGGCCCGGCACCGACAATAATTACCGGAGGTTTCCGGCTCACATCATCGTATCTAAATTCGATTTTTTCTTCTGCCGGAAGCTCATCCAGAAAGACTTCGACCCCAAGGTTGATGCGGATAACCCGCTGGCGGGCATCGATCGAACGCCTGCGGACGTTAATCAGTTGAATGCGCGCTTCATCAACATGAAGTTTTTCAGCTATAATGGGTTTGTAGAATTGCTCGGCAGAGGCCTGTTTAGGCGAAAGCGATAAATTAATTTCGTGTTTCAAGGCTATTCAAAATGAAAACTAAACGTGAACATATTGGATGTCAATCGCGAAAAAGCATTGGAATAGACCTGAAGCTGCGAATTTTTAGGGCCGACATCCAGTACATTGTCCATTCCGAAGCTAAATTTTAATTCAGTTGAAAGTCTGAAAAACTGCAGGTACGAGTCCCAGCCAACACCAGCTTCGAGATAGGTACTCATGGGTTTTAGCCTGACCAGATCCTCCTGACCGCTTTTCGAAATATCAATCCGGAATGCCCCGCCCGCAATTAAATAGGGCCTTTGGTTATTCATCTTTTTCGATTTGTATTTCAACAACAACGGAAAGTCGAGAAAAGTTGATTTGATGGAATAAGAATTCAGAGTACCTGTTTCATTGATATCCACGATCGGGATGTTATATACCAGTTTGCGTTCACCAAAAGACATTCCGGGCAGGAAACGAAGATCGAAACTTTCGGCCAGCCGAAGGTTGGTTACAATCCCGACAGTAAATCCGGGAGTCAGGGTCGAGATGTCAGCCCTGACTCTTTCTAATGCAGTAATCTCCTTCCCGTCAACCACATCAAGTTTGTTCTTGTCAAACCGGGGATTATCACCAATGACATTGTAATGCGTGAAACCGAAATCGGTAGTACTCAACCCCAGGGTAAACCCGAAGTGAAGCCGTCTTTCATCGAAAGTCGTCAGATTTTTCAACAAGAGCCTTTGGGCTGAAGAGGTCAGTCCAGCCAGAACAAAAATCAAGATATAGAAAAATCTCTTCACGATAAAACGGTTATCTATCATTCAACACAAACAACAATATTACAAAATTATTGCCTGAAGGATCTATTTTTGAGCGATGTAAATAGTGGCAATGCCAAAAGTCAGTCGTTTTTGTTTCGTTCTGGAAAAGCCGGCGTTCTGCAGAATAGCCAGAAACTTCTGATCATCAGGAAAAGCCATGACCGACTCGGGCAAATACGAATAAGCAGAGCTGTCTTTTGAAACCATTCGGCCGATTAACGGCAAAATTCCGAAGAAATAGAACAAATACAACTGTTTCATCGGGAAATATTTCGGCTTCGAGAACTCCAGAATAATCACAACACCATCCGGTTTTAACACCCGGGCAAATTCTTTAAGTCCATGGTCCAGATTTTCGAAATTCCGGACACCAAACGCCACGGTAACGGCATCAAACTGTTCGTTTTCAAACGGCATCGCTTCAGAATCGCCTTTCCGGAACTCAATCAACTCATTAAGTCCCAAGCGAGCAACCTTAGCTCTGCCCACCTGCAACATTTGTTCAGAAAGATCGAACCCTGTTATTTTTTTTGGTTTCAGTTTCGAAGCGGCAATCGCAAAATCGCCGGTTCCGGTAGCAACATCAAGTAAATAATCAGACTTATAGCCAGAAAGTATACGAATGGCTTTTTTTCGCCACAGCTTATCAACTCCAAGCGAAAGAAAATGATTCAGAAAATCATATTTCGGCGCAATATTGTCGAACATTTGCTCGACCTGTTGCTTTTTCTGATGATCTGAATCTTTGTATGGGGTAACTTGCATAGCCGGCCTAGTTCGACGGAGTCATTTTATCGATAAACCCGAACGATTCGTCATCGATCCTGATTTCGCCCTTGGTAACATGGCCCAATGCAAAGAAAGGCACTTTCAGTCCGCTCATCAGATCAACAAAATCATCGGCTTTTTCGGGGTCGACACCAACAATGATCCGGCCCATTGACTCGCCAAAAAGGAAAGCATCCTTGCGGATTTCGGCATCCGAAGTAATATCGAATCCAAATCCGGAATGCATGCCGGCACGCAAAAGAGAGAAGAACAAACCTCCTTTTCCGACAGGGCTGGCAGAACTGAGCAGGCCTGACTGAATCAGTTTCTTCATCACTCCGTGCAGTTTCACTTCATCTTCAATATCAAAAACCGGTAACGACGACTCAGAGATTTCATGATAAAACTCGAGGTATTCCGATGAGTTCACATCATCATACGACTTACCGATCATGAAGATATTGTTTCCCTTTTTCTTGAAAACATGGTTAACAAGCTTATCCTTATCGGGGATAGAGGCCATCAGACTGATGATAATTGTTGGAGAGACGGGACCGTGTCCGGAAAAAGAATCGAACCTGATTTTGCGGTCGGTCAGTTTCAGATCGAATTTCTGACAGGCATTCTCCAAGCCTTTTTTTGCTCCGGCAGCGATAAACTGCCCGTTAGGATCGGCAACATTGATGTGGTATAAGATTGAACTGACGGCCTCAGGAACAGCGCCCAGACACATCATTTTCCGCACCGCACGTGCTACCAGAATTTCAGTTGCCTGCTTCGGGTCTATTTCCAGGTGATGATGCAGGGCATGTGTGGAGATTGCCATCAACTGGCCATTTGTTGAGCAAAACAATCCTGTCTCGTCATTATCTCCGCCGGCTATTTCTGAAAAATCAAGAGACTCTTCCGAGAAGTCATTGAAATAATTTATCGGGGCAAGATTCGGATCAACCATCAGGTTGAACACGATGTCCTGAATGTCTTGTTCTTCTGGCAATTGATCAATCGTGAATTCCTGAATTTCGTTTTTCTGCTCTATCATGGTATGACTTTTTTAGCTTTAAATGCAGAAACAAAAATAATTAAGTAGTTTGTTATTCCATAAGTTTTGAGGAATTTTTAATTTTAGCTTTTAATAAACACTCAATTTTGATGAATCGGAAAATAGCCCTAATCACCGGTGCCACAGCAGGCATCGGCTACGAAACAGCCCTTTTACTTGCCCAGAACAACTACAATTTAATACTCACAGGACGAAGAAAAGAACGTTTGGAAACGTTGAAAGCAAAACTTGAGTCCTCGTCCGAATGCCAAATCCTCACCCTGAATTTCGATATCCGGATCAAAGCAGACACAGAAGCAGCCCTGAACAGCATTCCGGAAGAATGGAAAGCCATAGATGTGCTGATCAACAATGCCGGACTGGCAGCCGGATTAGCCCCGGTAAACTCAGCCGATGTTCAGGACTGGGAAGACATGATTGATACAAATGTCAAAGGTCTGCTGTATACCACCAGGACAGTGACACCGTGGATGATTGAAAGAAAATCCGGCCACATCATCAGTATTTCGTCGATTGCCGGAAAAGAATCGTACCCGAACGGATCGGTGTATTGCGGCACCAAACATGCCGTTGCTGCCATTTCAAAAGCGATGAGAATTGAACTCCTGCCATTCGGCATTAAAGTTTCGACCATTGCTCCCGGCGCTGTTGAAACAGAGTTCTCGCTGGTGCGGTTTCACGGCGATCAGGAAAAAGCCAGTCAGGTATACAACGGATTCACGCCACTTTCAGGAAAAGACATTGCCGAAACAATTCTGTTTATCTTATCCCGGCCGGCCCATGTCAACATCGACGATCTGCTGATCATGCCAACCAGTCAGGCTTCGGCCCGCGATTTCAACCGCAAATAACCGACCGGATTTTACATCATCGTAATTTCCTGATTAAAAACAGAAACTGATAAACAGCCAATCCCGGCAAGGAATATCTGCCAAAACCATTTTAAACGAATTCGTCATGATTACTTTTGATTCAGAATATTTAAAAGAATATACCACACAAATTTTTAAATGCATGGGTTGTCCGGAAGAACAAGCCCGGACTGCCGCAGACTGCCTGAACCAGGCCGATTTACGCGGAGTTGACTCACACGGAGTGGCGCGTTTAAGCGGCTACGTCAGGCTGTGGGAACTTAAACGGCTAAATGCTGCTCCGGAAATGAAGATTGTACACGAGACCCCCAGCACAGCCGTTCTGGACGGCGATCTGGGCCTGGGCCTGGTTACCGCGCCCCATGCGATGCAAATTGCTATTGAAAAGGCCAAAGTTGCCGGAACGGGCTGGGTCGCCGTGCAAAACTCAAATCACTACGGCATTGCCGGCTACCACGCCATGATGGCGCTCGAAAACGACATGATAGGCATCTCGATGACCAATGCCAGCCCACTGGTTTCACCCACTTTTTCGAAGAGCCGTTTTTTGGGAACCAATCCCATCGCAGTGGCCATTCCGGCCTTAAACCAACCGCCTTTTGTGATTGACATGGCCACCACGACTGTTGCAAACGGCAAACTGGAAGTTTTGCAGCGTAAAGGGATGGATGCGCCGCTGGGCTGGACTCAGGACAAGGACGGAAATCCGACAACCGATGCCTATTCGCTCAAAAAAGGCGGCTCGATGCTCCCACTCGGAGGCGACCGCGAACACGGAGGCCACAAAGGCTACTGCCTGGGTGCCATGGTCGACATTTTTTCAGCCGTTTTATCGGGCGCCAATTACGGCCCGTGGGTTCCGCCGTTTGTCAGCTTTCTTGAACCGCCCAAGAACCAGGTTGGCAAAGGAATCGGGCATTTCCTGGGAGCCATCCGTGTCGATGCCTTCAGGCCGGCAAAAGAGTTTAAAGAGGAAATGGACAACTGGATACACACATTCAGGAACGCGGAACCCGCTCACGGACACGACCGGGTTCTCATTCCGGGTGATCCGGAGAGAGAATTAACCCTCGAACGTCAGAAAAATGGCATACCTTTGCACGAACAGGTCGTTGACGATTTAAAAAAACTCGGAGCCGGTTTTGGCCTGAATTTTAATGACGCCCCTGGAAGATAAACAGATTAAACAAAAGAAAACAACTTCTATGTACGAAGCCCTTGTAATAACTCCGGTAAAAGACTCGTTGCAAACAACGACCGAAACGATTCAATCCATCAGAAAGTCGGCCGGAAATTTTCTGTATTGCGTTTACAACGATTTCAGCACCGACGAAACAACCCAAGCGCTGAAATCGCTGAGCATTGAACATCAATTTGAACTGATTAACTTAGCTGAAATTACCAATACCCCTTCGCCAAATTACCGGCTGGTACTTCAAATGGCGCAGGAAAAGGCTCTCGAACTCGGACTGCCGCTGATTATTGTAGAATCGGATGTTGAAGTGGAAGAAAACACACTCGGCGAACTGGTCCGCCAATCGGGCCAACTTGCTGATTGCGGAATGGTCGGGGCTGTCACACTTGATCGGGAAGGAAAAATCAATTTTCCGTA
>JAEUSS010000138.1 GCA_016788685.1 Prolixibacteraceae bacterium
CGTTTGTATTGCCCGAACAGAAATCCGATTTCGCGGCCGCCAACGCCGATATCTCCGGCCGGAACATCGGTATTTGGACCGATGTGACGGTACAGTTCGGTCATAAACGACTGGCAGAAATGCATTATCTCATTGTCCGACTTTCCTTTGGGGTTAAAGTCCGATCCTCCTTTGCCTCCTCCCATCGGAAGTGTGGTGAGGCTGTTTTTAAATGTCTGTTCAAATCCTAAAAACTTCAGTACGCTGAGAGTGACAGTCGGGTGAAACCGTAAACCGCCTTTGTACGGGCCAATAGCCGAATTAAATTCGACCCGGTATCCGCGGTTTACCTGAACCTCGCCACGATCATCAACCCAGGGAACTCGGAAAATGATGGTTCTTTCGGGTTCTACTATTCGTTCCAGAATTTTGGCTTTCTGGTATCTGGGGTTTTTCTGATAAACATCCCATATGGATTCAATGACTTCCTGAACGGCCTGATGAAACTCACGCTCACCCGGAGTACGGGCTTTCAGAGCTTCCAAAAATTCGCTGATGTCTGCTTTCATCTCGTTTTGAATTTTTAAATGATAGCCAAAGTTATCACTTTCGGATGTTGGTTAGTCGAATTTTCCGAAAACGATTTTTATACGTATCTGACAGATTTTCAATTGAATTTACCTAATGAAATGGATGTTTAACAACACGGATTGATTTTAGTCACCATTTCCAGCATCGATTATTTTGAAATATTCAAAAAACGACCTTTCACACTGAAAATCAGCACATATTATAACAAATCGAAGCATAAAAATGACCTATCCGGACAAAAAACTCAATAAGCTCAGTCAAAAATTATAGTTCCTAATAAAAACGTTCTTTTATCTGTTATTTCGTTAGTTCAGCACGAGCACCCGAAATGACCGATTTCATTCTTCCATGGCTGCTTCCTAAACAGAACATGTCGTTCACGGATTACTTTTCGAGTTTAAAGATCCGCTCCATCAGTTGCCATTTCTCATCGGCGGTGGCTTCGGCTGATGTTTGCTGAAAACGGGATACATAAGCTTCCCATTCGCTCTGTCGGGGCTGAGTAGCCAGAAGAGCCATGGCCTGATCATGATCAAACCCGGCAACTGTATCCATGATCATAAACAAACGGGTACCCAACAGGTATATTTCCATGTCGATGATGCCCACCTGGCGCATTCCCTGCGTGATTTCGGGCCAGACTGCCCCTGGAGCATGCACCTTCTTGTAATCTTCAATCAGTTTAGCATCGTCCCGGAGCGAAAGCGTTTTGCAGTATCTTTTGTACGGAGCATTCATGATAAATAAGGATTAAGGATTTTATTTGTGAACTTTCAAGGTACGGTATCCATAAATACCAATGACAACAAAACAGATCAGCGGCAGAATAAACGAGAAGTTTACGGCAGGAAGCCAGCCCACCCGCCCTAAATCAATAATAGCACCCTGCAGAGGCGGCATCAGTGCTCCGCCAACAATGGCCATCACCAATCCGGCGGCACCCAGTGTGGCATCTTCCCCGAGTCCTTCGAGAGCAATACCGTAGATGGTCGGAAACATGAGTGACATGAACGCTGAAATACCGATAAGGCAATATAAACCAGACATGCCTTCAATTAAAATGGTTCCCAGGGTCATAAAAAAACCTCCGACGGCAAATAAAGTGAGCAGGAAACGTGAATTCAAGTATTTCATCAGCATGGTACTGATAAAACGACTGGACAAAAATATCCCCATTGCGATGATGTTGTAGTTTTGTGCCTGAGCCTTGGAGATACCCAAATTCTCGGCATACTGAATAATAAATGTCCAGCACATAATCTGGGCTGCGACATAGAATACCTGGGCTATAACCCCTTCGCGATATTTAACATTGGCAACCAATCTTTTAAAGGTATCCATAGCATTAATCTTATGGTCATGCTCTTTGCGTTTAGGCATCTTAAAAAAGAAAATGACCAGAAACATCAGGATAACAACAAACCCAAGCATGACATAAGGATCGCGGATTACAGCCAGATCATGTGTACGGATAACAGCTTTTTCGGCTTCTCCCAGGGAAGTGAAAACCAGATCACCGGCTTCGTTGCGAACATCTGACTGAAGCGAGGTTAGTATGAAATTAGAAGCCACAAACATCCCCAACAGCGAGCCCATCGGGTTAAATGACTGAGCCAGGTTTAATCTTCGGGTGGCTGTTGACTCATCACCCATCGAAAGAATGTAGGGATTCGCGGTTGTTTCCAGAAAAGCAAGTCCGAATGTCAGAATATATAATGAAAGAAGAAAAAATTCGAAGACTTCGTATTTTGCTGCCGGATAAAACAAAAGAGCACCTAAAGCATAAAGTGCCAAACCTACCAGAATTCCCTTTTTATAACTGTATTTTTTCACATAAAGAGCTGCCGGAATAGCCATCGTTGCATATCCGCCGTAAAAGGCAAACTGGATCAAAGCCGCTTTGGCGTTCGATATTTCCATAACAGTTCTAAATGCGGCAACCATTGGGTTAGTGATGTCGTTGGCAAAACCCCACAACGAAAAAAGGGAGGTAATCAGAATAAATGGAACGAGTAGTTCTTTCGAAACAACTTTAGCTTTCGTGTTCACGGTCAGAATAGTTTAGTTATATAAAATTAGTCAGAGAAGTCAAAAAGACCATTGCACTACAAATACTTCAGGCTCTTTTTAACTCTTTCAAAAATCACGAAACAAATTTGATTTGCCAAACCATTTTCAGGAACTCTTCGACTGCAAAGCTTTGCAGTCCGGAAAAAATGTTGAGGAACATTTTTTAACTGTCCCGAATGGACGGAGTTCCCGGGAAAAAATTAGATTTGAGGTTTCAATTGCGTTTTAAAGTTAATTGTGTGACCTATGGCTAAAAGGCGCGTTTCATTAAAAGATCTGGCTGCCGAACTGAATGTTTCCATTTCGACAGTATCACGGGCGTTAAGGAATCACCCGGACATCCGGGCTGAACTGACCCGGGAAATACAAGAGCTTGCCCGGGCAAGAAACTATACACCCAACCCTCTGGCCATGGGCTTACTGAGACAGGAAACTCACATGATCGGCGTTATTGTCCCCGATCTGGTCACTCACTTTTATGCTTCAATCATCTCCGGAATAGAATATGTGGCGAAACAAAACGATTACTATATATTAATTGCCTCTTCGCGCGAATCGTTCGGGAAAGAACTGGAATCTGTACAGAATCTGCTGAAAACCCGAGTAGAAGGACTGATCGTTTGCCTGAGCCAGGAAACCAACTGCTTCGACCACTTCGACCCGCTTATTAATAACGAGATTCCGCTTGTCTTTTTCGACCGCGTTTGCCGGACCGATGAAGTTCCGAGCGTGGTTGCCGATAATACCGAAGCTGCCCGGAAGGTTACCCGCCATTTTTACGAGAACGGTTGCCGCCGCATTGCCTTTATCAGCGGGCCGCCGCATCTGAACATCTCACAACAACGCTATGAGGGTTATTTACTGGGTCTCCACGACTGCAAACTGCCTTTCGATGAAGAATTGGTGATGCATTGCGACCTGAGTACCGACGATGCTTCGCGCATAACCCGCCAGTTGCTTCAGCTGAAAAATATCCCCGATGCCATCTTCGGGATTAACGACACGGTTATCTTTGCAGCTATGAAAGAAATCAGGCAAACCGGGCTGACCATTCCAAACGATGTGGCTCTCATCGGTTTTACCGGCGAATTTCATTCCACCATTGTTGAACCTTCGCTTACTGCGGTCACCCATCCGACTTTCGAAATGGGCAAAGAAGCTGCCAATTTGTTTTTTGAACGTATTTCTGATCCAACCGCAGCTCCCCGGCAAATAGAAATGAAGACCAGCCTGGTTGTCCGGAACTCTTCGATGAAAAAAATGCTGTAACACGCACCCGTGCTTGTGTTTTAAACTGCAAAGCAACTTCTTCACACATGAATTGCCTCCGGGAAAAGTGAAACGACTTCAGACCGCCCGGTTGCTTCTGCTTTGTCGGAGTTAATTTCCGGGGAAATTATTTCCCCAAAAATATTAACTTTGCCGCACTTTAAATATTCCGGAAATTCAGATAATATGTCAGCAGATAACCGATATATGGCACGTGGTGTTTCGGCTTCGAAAGAAGATGTGCACAACGCCATCAAAAACATCGACAAAGGATTGTACCCCAAAGCTTTTTGCAAGATCATCCCCGACATTCTGGGAGGCGATCCGGAATGGTGCAACATCATGCATGCCGATGGCGCCGGAACCAAATCGTCGCTGGCTTACCTGTACTGGAAAGAAACCGGCGACATTTCGGTCTGGAAAGGCATAGCACAGGATGCCATCATCATGAATCTCGACGATTTGCTTTGCGTGGGTGCAACTGATAACATTTTGTTATCGTCGACCATCGGGCGTAACAAAAACCGGATTCCGGGTGAAGTGATCGCCGCGATCATCAACGGAACCGAAGAATTGTGTGCCGAATTGCGCGAAATGGGTGTCAACATTTACCCGACCGGCGGCGAAACGGCCGATGTGGGCGACGTCGTGCGTACCATTATTGTCGATTCGACCGTCACCTGCCGCATGAAACGCGAAGACGTGATTTCGGCAGATAACATTCAGGCTGGCGATGTAATCGTCGGACTGGCCTCCTTCGGACAGGCAACTTACGAAAAAGAATACAACGGCGGCATGGGCAGCAACGGTCTGACTTCGGCCCGCCACGACGTATTTGCCAATTACCTGGCACAAAAATACCCGGAGAGTTTCGATCCGGAAGTTCCGGCAGAGCTGATTTATTCAGGAAACAAAAAACTCACCGATGCCATTGCCGGAGTTGGGCTGGATGCCGGGAAACTGGTGCTCTCTCCTACCCGCACTTACGCGCCGGTAATTAAAGAATTGCTGGAAACGCTCCGGAAAAACATTCACGGAATGATTCACTGCTCGGGCGGCGCACAAACCAAAGTGCTGCATTTTGTCGGTAACGTGCATGTGATCAAAGACAACCTGTTCCCCGTTCCGCCGCTGTTTCAGATGATTCAGGAAGAATCGGGAACCAGCTGGTCGGAAATGTACAAAGTTTTCAACATGGGTCATCGTTTCGAGGTTTATCTGGCTCCGGAATTTGCCCAGGAGGTAATCGCTGTTTCAGAAAAATACAACATCGAAGCCCGGATTGTCGGACATGTTGAGAAGGCAGAAGGCAAGAAACTGACCATCAAGTCTCAGTTCGGCACATTCGAATATTAGCTACGCTCTGCGGAATACCCAGGCTTAGTACTAATATTTTATCAAAAATCTATCATCTCATTACATATGGCAGACTATTCATTACTCGAAAAATACGACGCAATCAGGTACCGGTTCGAAGAAGTTGGCTCTCAAATTACCGACCCGTCGGTAATGAGCGACATGAAACGCTACGTCAAACTCAACCAGGAATACAAAAGACTGGAATCGCTTACCAATGCGTTCAAAGAATACAAAGCAATCATCGACAACATCGAATCGGGCAAACAAATGCTCGATGAAGAGACTGACGAAGACCTGCGCGAAATGGCCCGCGAAGAAATTGAAGCTTCGGAAGCCCTGATTCCGGAGAAAGAACAAAACATCAAATTACTCCTGATTCCGGCCGATCCGGAAGACGGCAAAAATGCCATCCTCGAAATCCGTGCCGGTACCGGCGGCGACGAAGCCAGTATCTTTGCAGGCGATTTGTTTCGCATGTACACCAAATACTGCGAGCGCAAAGGCTGGCGTATGGAAGTAACCAACACCAGCGAAGGAACTTCGGGCGGATACAAGGAAATTGTGGCAACCATTTCAGGCGAAGGGGTTTATGGTGTGATGAAATACGAATCGGGTGTTCACCGTGTGCAGCGTGTGCCGCAAACCGAAACACAGGGTCGCGTACACACTTCGGCAGCTACCGTGGCTGTTTTGCCTGAAGCCGAAGAATTTGACATCGACCTGAAGGAAAGCGACATCCGCAAAGATACCTACTGCTCGTCGGGACCTGGCGGACAGTCGGTAAATACAACCTACTCAGCGATCCGCCTGACACACATTCCGACCGGAATCGTGGTAACTTGCCAGGACCAGAAATCGCAGATTAAGAACCTGGCCAAGGCAATGATTGAGTTGCGTACCCGTATTTACAACCAGGAACACCAGAAATACCTGGACGCGATTGCCTCGAAACGTAAAACCATGGTTTCAACCGGCGACCGTTCGGCTAAAATCCGCACCTACAACTGGCCGCAGGGACGTATCACCGACCACCGCATCAACCTGACCATTTATAACCTTCAGGCAGTTGTTGGCGGCGACCTCGACGAAATCATCGGCAAACTGCAGGTGGAAGAAAACGCAGAACGACTGAAAGAAGCGGAAATTTAATGATCCGGGTTGCGTGTTGCGAGTTACGAGTTGGAAAACAACCCGTAACCCGAATCCCGTAATCCGCAACAATATACAAAATGAACAGAGAACAACTTTTTGAACAAATCAAGCAGAAACGCAGCTTTTTATGCGTTGGATTAGATACCGACATTCTGAAGATTCCACGTTTCCTGAACGAAACCAGTGACCCGATTTTTGCCTTCAACAAAGAGATTATCGATGCCACGCATGATTTGTGTGTGGCCTACAAACCAAACCTGGCATTTTACGAAAGTCAGGGTGTGGCCGGCTGGATCAGCCTGGAAAAAACAGTGAAATACATCCGCGAAAAATATCCGGAACAATTCATCATTGCCGACGCCAAACGCGGCGATATTGGCAACACATCGAACCTGTATGCCCGTGCGTTTTTCGACCACATGGACTTCGACGCGGTAACTGTTGCCCCATACATGGGCGAAGACTCGGTCAAACCGTTTATGACTTACCTCGACCGCTGGGTGATTTTGCTGGCACTGACCTCTAACAAAGGAGCAGCCGATTTTCAATACCTGAAGAATACCGAAACAGGTGAGCAGTTGTTCGAATCGGTGCTGAAAACCTCACAGACCTGGGGAACAACCGACAACATGATGTATGTGGTTGGCGCCACCAAAGCCGAAAAACTGGAAGAAATACGCGAACTGGTTCCCGATCATTTTCTGTTGGTACCGGGCGTTGGGGCACAAGGCGGAAGCCTGGAAGAGGTCGCCAAATATGGCCTGAACGATAAATGCGGGTTGCTGGTCAACTCGTCGCGCCAGATTATTTATGCTTCGGACGGAGAAGACTTTGCCGAAAAAGCCCGCAACGAAGCCCTGAATGTTCAGGTTGACATGGAAGAGCTCTTGCTGGAAGCCGATTTGCTGTAAAAAAGTTAGAAATGCTTCGGCTCCGCCCCCATCATATTCTGGATATCGTGAGAAACATCGGTCACGGCCGAAAAATGGAACCACATCCGTTTGGCCATGATGTACATGGCATTACTCAAAAGATAATCGCAGATGTTGATCAACCGCTGTTGCTGGTTGTAGGCGCCGATGATATTTGTCTCCCTTGTTCGAAGCTGAACGCCGACCAAATGTGCGTTGATGTATTGCTTCAATGCGATGACAAACCGTCCAAACAAGAATACAACGATGCGCTGGACGTGAGGGTACTGAACTTCCTCAATTTAAAAGAGGGAACTCAATTAACTGTTCGGGAATATCTGAACGTTGTACATGCAAAACTCGACGGGATTGAAAAAGTATGTACCCATCCCAAAGAAGACGAGAACTATCGGCTGGAAGGCCTTACGATGGGACTCGAAAAACTAGGAATTACGCGATAAAAGATTTAATGCAGGAGACTCGGAGTCACCTGATAACTAAATCAGATATACAAACTCCGGGAACTTCCTTTCAGAAGGTTTCCGGAGTTTTTTGTTATCCATGAAAGATCAGGGTAAGTAACAAATACCTCACGAGCATTCCGGTCAGGCTATAAAAGAAAGCATCTTTAATGCGGTATTTCAGCATTCCGGCGGCAAGCGAAACCACGGGTGAAGAAAGTGGCAGTATGTTTGAAAGAAGAAGCATCCAGTTTCCGTACTTCCGGATTTCAGCCTCCGCCTTTTCATAGCGCCGGCGCCCAATCAGCCGGTCGATAATACCTTTGCTGAAAAAATAACCAATCAGGTAATCGATCGACTGCGATGCCATTGCCGTGGCCACCGCCACCAGGTTGAGCAGCACCGGATCGTAGCCGGCACGCAAGTAAAAGATGAATGCCAGCTCCATGGGCATGAGCAGGAAAAAGAACAGGTAGCCGAAAAAATTAACGATCGCAAACGAATACAAGCTTTTCTCTCCGGACTCATAAATATCGCGCCCGATAGTAAGCGATGCAATCACGATCATCAGGATGAACAGCGAAACGCTAATCGCCAGGCGTTTGATATCAATTCGTCTCCGTCTCATCAGCGGTATGGAGGTTTATTGGTGATCTTTTCTCAAATTTAGTTAAACATTTTGAGATATTGTACAAATAAATCCCCTCGGGGCAAGCCGGTTTTCTGAATCAGGAAAGACCTGCGAGATTCGCGCAATTGCCATCGTCCGCTTGTCGTGATGGCTTATTAATTCTACATTTGTCATTCGAAAATAAATCAGAAAATACAAACACTATGAGATTCACCGGATTATTTCTTGCCGTTGTTTTGTTTCTTACCGCTTGCCAGCCAAAAAAAAGTGAGTACGTCAAAATATCGGGATTTGCCCAGGGTACCACTTACAGCATAACCTACGAAAACTCAACAAATCAGGATTACAGCCAGGCCATTGACTCTATCCTGAAAGCGTTCGACAAATCACTTTCCATTTACGACTCAACTTCCATCATTTCGAGGATCAATAACAACGACCCGGCCGTTGAAGCTGACGATTGGTTTATTGAGGTTTTCAAAAAATCGGCTGAAGTAAATACCGTTTCCGGAGGAGCTTTTGACATTACCGTCGGCCCGGTAGTCAAAACGTGGGGATTCAGTAACGGGCCGGTGGCTAAGCACGACACAACGCACATCGACAGCCTGCTGCACTATGTTGGCATGGACAAAGTGAAACTCGACGGGCGCAAGGTCATCAAGCAATTTCCGGAAGTAAAAATTGATGTCAATGCCATTGCTCAGGGATATTCAACAGATGTGGTGTGTAATTTCTTCGACAGCGAAGGGATTAAAAACTACCTGGTTGAAATTGGCGGCGAAGTGCGGGGAAAAGGAACCAATGCGAAGGACAAATTCTGGCACATCGGAATTGACAAACCGTCAGACGGGAACCTGATGCCGGGTAACGACCTGCAGGCCATCATTGAACTAAAAAACCAGGCGCTGGCCACTTCAGGAAACTACCGTAAATTTTTCGTTGAAGATGGGATAAAATACGCGCATACGATCGATCCGAGAACCGGATTTCCGGCACGAAACACCCTGCTCAGCGCTACCGTTGTGTGCGCCGATGCCATGACAGCCGATGCCTACGCCACTTCGTTTATGGTGTTGGGTGTTGATAAAAGCAAACAACTCCTGAAAGATCTTCCAGGAGTTGAGGTTTATTTTGTTTACAGCAATCAGCAGGGTGAGTACGAAGTCTTCTTTTCCGAAGGGATGAAAAAGATGATCGTCGAAGAAAAATAGCATGCCTACTTTAGTGTACTGATCATCAGATCGGGGCGGTTGGTGGTGATGGCTTTTACACCCAGAGCAACCAGCCGTTTGGCTTCTGCCGGATCATCAATGGTCCACGACAGGACATCAAAGCCCAATTCTTTAGCTTTGCTCACCGTTTCCTGATCGACAATACTGTAAGCCAGATTAATGCCGTCCAGTTTGTTCTTAACGATTTCACCCATTTTTTCCTGAACCGCCGGTTTCGAACTGCTCAGCCAGTAACAGGCATTCTTCGGGAACAGCTCTTTGGCTTTCACAATGGTCTCCCAGTTGAATGCAATAAAAATCATTTGTTTTTGCTTGCCGCTCTTTTTCACCACTTTCTGCAGCGCCGGAAAAACTTCAGGGCCGCATTTGATTTCGATGACCATTTTTTTGCCTTTCGGAACCGTTGCAATCAATTCTTCCAGAAACGGGATTTTTTCGCCCTTGTATTTAGGGTCTTTCCACGATCCGGCATCAAGAGTTCTGAGCACGTCCGAATTAGTTTCTGAGGGTTTATAAGTTTCTCCGGTGGTGCGTTTGGTTGTTCCGTCGTGCATCACCACAACGCGGTTATCTTTGGAGAGGTAGATGTCACACTCAACAGCATCGGCATTTTGTTCCCAGGCCAGGTTAGCTGCGGCAACGGTATTTTCAGGAGCCACATACGATGAGCCCCGGTGGGCAATAATAGTGGGTTGGGCCTGGATGGCCAGATTGGTCAGGAGAAAGACCGGGATGTAGATTAATCTTTTCATTTTTTGGGTTATTAATTGATAAAGTATAGTTTTAAATTGTACTCAAATTCAGAAGCTGGTGTCTAACCTGTTAAGTTCACTAGCTTTGAAGAAAGCGTTTGATATCTTTCATTTCCCCGGCCAGAACGAGGGTATCGTTTTCTTTGAATTCAATCTCGTTTTTCTCTTCATTTTCAGCTGCCGTTGCAGTAGAATACAAAATCCGGTGATTTCGCCTTACAGCAACTATTTTGAGATGTGATTCTTTCCGGAAGTTAGCGGGTGAGAATTTTTTCCCGACAAATTGCTCCGGCAAAAATAAATCAATGATTTTAAACGAGTCGGTAATCGAAAATAAGTTCTGAATGCCGCGCAAGGGCAACTTCTGCGCGAAAATTTTTGCTGATTCGTATTCAGGATTAATGGTTTCGCTGACGCCAATGGCATTCAGAACAGTGAGATGAATAGATGAACTTTCGCGGCAGATAATCCGGGCTGCCCCAAATTTTTTCAGCAAGGCAGAGATTTTTACAGAGATTCCGAAATCGTCTCCAATGCAAACAACAAACACATCTGCCTCCCTGATAGGCAGCAGCCTCAGCGCATGAGGGTCTGTTGCATCCAGGCATATCGTATTTGCAACTGCATCCTTAAAATATTCCACCTTTCCAAGGTCATTATCCACTCCAAGTACGTCATGCCCCAATGAAGTGAGAATCTTTGCCAGTGAAGCTCCGAAAGTTCCTAATCCTATTGTTACAATGTTCATTTTTGTTCCTTTTATTTTGTATTAAATCGCCAGCCGGCCCCGGTTAAAAATCGCAGCGGCTAAGTTATTATCAAATTCTCTTTGGGATAGCGGTATAACGATTGGCTTCCGTATGCTTTTGCCAACGAAAACAGCAGGGTTATACTTCCCATCCGGCCAATATACATCAGCAGAATCAGAATATACTTTGAAGGATCGGTCAGTTTGGCTGTTAAGTCCAACGACAATCCAACGGTCCCGAATGCCGAAAAGCATTCGAAGATAATTTTCAGCATCCCGTGCTCTCCGTCAAATATAGATATGGCAAAGGCTCCTGATACGATTACGAATATGGACAGTATGATGATGGCAAATGCCTTATTTACCGAGTACTCATGAATCTCATAACGATGAACTTCGATGTGGTTTTTGCCTTTCATTATACGAAAAGCATTCAGGATTGCCAGTGCAAAAGTGCTGGTTTTAATACCACCTCCGGTTGAAACCGGAGAAGCACCCACCCACATCAGGAAAATCATAATCAGAATCGAGGGCGTTGCTAATGCCTGCATACTGAAGTTATTGAACCCGGCTGTGCGGGGAGTTACACTTTGGAAATAAGACATAATCAGGCTGCTCTTTACATCCATTCCCTGATGGGTATGTTCGGCTTCAAAATAAAAGAAGCACAGCGTTCCCAGAACA
>JAEUSS010000145.1 GCA_016788685.1 Prolixibacteraceae bacterium
AGTTTGTAGAAATACATGCCTCTGGTTGAGGCTTCTACGATCCGCCGGAATATTTCTTCCGATCTGATGAGTTTCTCTTCTGCTTTTTTTCGCTCAGTAATTTCGTTAACATGTACGATGTATCCCGAAATTTCGTTGTTCTCGTTGATCGTGGGATTGATGAAACACTCCAGAAAACAGACGCCTTCGCGGCTTGTACGGTATAACTTCTTTTTTTTGATCAGGTCAAAGTCGAAAGCTAATTCATATCTTACCGACTTTCCTGAATGCAGGTCGATAATCGTTTGTTCGGTCAGGTGCGGGTTGTCAAACAGGTTGATTCCTTTAACATCCTCAACACTACTTAGTCCGAATAGATTTACGCATGCACGATTAACATCAACCAGTATTCCTTTTTTATCATATAGCTCAATTGAGATCGGCGACTGAGCGAAGATGTCAATAAGCCTGAATCTTTCTTCATCGGTCAATCTGATTTCACTTTTCTTCCCGCTTGCTTCCATTCAAGTGTATTATAGGTTAATGAATTGAATCCGTTTTTTGCTGCTTGTCCGCTCCATATTGGTCTGAGATTAATTCGGAGTCACTTCTTAAGTCGTTTTATACTCCCCGGAGGGGAGTATAAGTTTGATGTTCACAAGATAAAAAAATAAACATTACGGTAAAGCGTTTCAATATTACACCAGCATTCCCCGAAAAGGCAGGCTTTAAACCGTCAGGGCTGTTTCCTGCTTGCCGGAAGCTAAGTGTGGAAGATGGGCAGGTGAACGAATTTGTCCTGAATGAAATGAAACCCGTTTGCGAGATCGGGATTTTGTTATTTTTGAAATTGTCCTAACGGCGCAGTTTTTTACTTTTCGTCAAACAAATAATTCAGGAATGAAAACACATCGGTTAAAAACGATCAACCCCTATTTTGATGAGGTTCGCCAAGGGGTAAAAAACTTTGAAGTCAGATTAAATGATCGGGATCTTAAGGTGGGAGATGAAGTTCATTTACTGGAATATGATCCGAAAACCAGCGAATATTCGGGCAGGGAAGTTCGAGTCGAAATCACCTATGTTTTGAAAAATTACGAAGCGATAAAACCCGGGTATGTGGTTTTTGGGTTTATAATCAGGCAGCAGACCGAAGAATTGCGCTCAGTGTAATTTCATTAACAGCCGTTTATAAGCGGTTATCCCGGATTTCGGCGGTTACCGCGGTATCCGTCAGAGTATGGCAGTAAAAAACGTGCTGCGATAACACCCGCCTTGTAACAGTCTGGTTTAATGCCATTGGTATTTCGTTTCAGATAGCGGGTCGATATTACAAAAGCTGCTGATTTTTTTATGCTCATTCTCCTTCCACCAATTCCAGTATGCTTGTCTTATCGTTTCGTAAATTTTATCTTCATGGTTGGTAATCCATTTGATTGGTTCTGATTTTGTCTGGACAAAAGGATGTTGGGAAGGGAACCCAAGTACAAGTTTATTATCCGTAGCAGCTAATCGTATCGATTCAATGGTCCATAAAACGAGAACGCTTAACCGGTAATCTGAATTGGTCGGTGCATAAGACGAAATGGGATTGTGGGGAAATTTATTGACCACACTGAAGTCGTATGTGTATTTCAAAAGCGCGGGAATATCATCGAAAGAAAATTCCGGCAGTCTGAAAGCATCATATTGATTGGTTTTTAACAATTCAATGTATGTTTCAACTTCAGTGTTATTTATTTCATCCTTATTACAACTTAACAGACCTGAAAAGAATCCGGCTAAAATTAGAATTTTTACGGTTTTCATGATTTTGGTTTTTAGTTGTTTATCACCAAGTTAGATGACTCAAAAGACATTTTGGTTGCGTCCCTCGAAGTTGTGAATGGCAGAAAATACTACACGCCGGGGCGGACGGCGGGCGATTGGACTATTGCCGGTCTTCGATTCCTGTATAGCTGAAAAGCCTCAGCTCCGGGGCGAAGTTTATCGTAACAGCTCGTGCCGCCTGATATATTTTTGTGTCCAGGGGCACTGCACAACGCACTGAAAACAAGTCGTGCATGAAAAAACGTCAACGATCTTCTCTCTTGCAATGCCGCGTGTCCAGGTTTCGCCCTTTAATGCGCCAGGTTTACATACTTTTACACAGATGTTGCACCCGTTACATCTGGGCATCAATACTTCTTCCCGGCTCGGTTTCAACGGGGCATTGGTCAAGACAGAACACATGCTGACGGCACTTCCGTATTCTTTTGT